>CASESV010000023.1 GCA_949290735.1 uncultured Mycoplasmataceae bacterium | reverse complement strand
TATATGGATTTATATATTAATGCAAAGTATTTACAATGATATAAGATTTCTAATTTCATTTCAACTTTTGAGAATGTAAGTGCACAATTTAAAAATTGTGACAATGTTGTTGATTTGAAAATAAATTTATGTATTGATTATTCAAACCGATTGATTATGATTTATAATATCAATCATTCTTGTATTTCATATTCTAGAAAATATAGACCAATATTATTAGAATCTACTAAAGATATGTTTTATGATTTAAAGAAGCTTCATGACTGAAATCAGTTAAGAGTTTTTATTTATGGTGATTATAACTTTTTTAACAATTACCGATTAACTTTTTCATTACACCCATTTAATGATATAATCACTCATAAAAAATATAAGTATTAATAAAAAAATCTGCATTACTGCAGATTTTTCATTAGATTTTGATAATATCTACTCGTTTGAAGTCATAATCCATTATTTCTTTTAATTCTTTGTATTCATCATCAGTTAGTGAATCAAATTTAAACATTAAATCAAGATCATCAAAAATTGAAGCAAGTACATTAATCATTTGGATGTTTAATCATCTATCACCTGCACCACCTTGTCCTTCAAATTTATTTAAACAAAAAACTTCAAGTTCTTTTGATTTTTTAATTTTAATTGTTTTAGCACTTTTATCTGCTAATTTGATTAATCATCTTCATTTAAGAGTTGTATTAAGTTTTTTAATTACATAGTCTTTTAGAGATAGTGCTGCATTTTTCTTTCTAATTTTAAAGAACATAATCATTCATGCAATTCCAATAACACCACAAATTAATGCAGCTATAATCATATATAGACCACTACCAGAAGCATCACCAGCTGTTGAAAACATATCTCCTAATACTTTACCTAATTTATCAATGAAACTAGTTGCACCACCTGATCCATCACCAATTGCTGCTTTTATTATTGATGTTCCCATTGTAACAATAATTAAAGCAATAAAAGCTATAAAACATAAAACACAAAATGCGTCTAATAGAATACATCCTCATGACTTACCATTTGCAATTTGTGGATCATGCTTATAATTACCTGATTTAAATAATCATCTAATTATAAAAGCAAGTAATTTATTTTTTCTTTTTAGATTATTATCAATATACTCATTTAATAGTGTATAAAATCTATCACCTGAGTAATAATTACCTAAGTTTTTACTTGATTGTTTTATTTTTTTTGCTTCTTTAGCATTTAAATCAATCAAGGTGCTTTTTATAATATACGCCATTTATTTTCCTTTCACAAGCATTTAAATTATATCAAAAATCATATTTTTTAAATATTAAAATAATTCGAATATAATAATAATCAATTTCAATAGGTGATATAATTTAATAAATTATATGAAAATTAAAAAAAAATATCTTAAAGCATTATTATCAATAGCAACAATTTTACCTACATTGTCTATACCAGTGCTTATTTTTAATTCACAAAATAATGCAAAACAAATAACATCTTTAAAACAGATTAATACCTATAATCTATCTACTGATATCAATGAAGATGTTAAATCAAACGGGATTAAAGTAAATGGAGAATTTGCTTCAAGAACAGTTGAAGAAATTTTAGCTAATCCTTCAAATAAATTATTTCTAGAACAAGCTCAAACATTTATTTATAACAACTTTAATGATATTATTATTAATTATCAATCTATAGTAGAACCAAGTTTTATAGAAATTACAAATTTTAGTGACTCAAGAAATGTGATTACAAATTCAATACAAGTTGGTTTTAAATTAGCAAAATCTAATGATAGTGATGGAAGTGTTGTTACAAAACAATTTTCTATAATTGTATATGGATTTAATGAACAAAGTCAAAATCAAACTACTGGTAAAACAGTATCAGCAATTGAACTTAGCAAATTGACATCATCAAATAATTTAAATTTCACTAATTATCATTCTTATTATGCGCAAGAATTTTCTTCTAATGGTTCATTGAATTCAAAATTTGTTGAAGATTTAACAAAGCTAATTAATGAAAATCCTGATTTCTTTTTTGAAAATCCACCAACTACATCTACTACATTGCCAATGGTGAAAAAAAATACTAAACCAGTAGTAAGTTCATATTCAATTGGTAATAATAAAAACGCATTAATTGTAAGTGGGACATTTTTATCTATTCCTAAAAACCCATTAACTCCTGTTGATGAAAATTCATATCGTAATGACATGCAAATCGTAATTACAGATTTTAGTTTAAATAAAACGATTGCTAAACAAAATATTGTTGCTGATGAAAGGTTTTCATCATATACTGCTGAATATATCCACACTAATTTACAAACAGATTTTAAAAATTGAATATTAAGTATGAATAGAAGTTATTTTTTGTTATATTGCCCAAATGATATTCAAATTAAAGGAATAGAATCAATACAATTAAATGATGATAATACATTAAGTGTTATTCTACAAGTAGTGAATTCAGCAAACAGTGATGGAAGCATTAACCGTGGTATTGCTAATATAGCAATTAAGATATCAGGATTTAATTATCCAACAATAACTACTAGCATAAAATTCAATTACCAGACAATTGATGTTAGAAAAATTGATGACGAGTCACCTTTTGAAATGGATTATTTAAATGTTAATTTTAAAAGTAATAAAGAAGAATTAATAAGATCTTATATTAATGATAATTATCAAGATATATTTAATGAATTACCAAATGTTTGAAAACCAGAATTAACCAAAGTAGAAATTTTACAAAAAAATCGAAAAACAATTGCTAGTGCAACAATTTATGGACTAGATGATGGGAATTTAGTTGATAATTTAAAATTGACATTTAATTTAGAATTTAAATCGCCTGATTTAACTAGATTAATTGATGTTGTAAAAAATAGTGCTCAAAGATTTGTGCAAGAATGACCAGAATGAAATAACCAAAAAATACTTTCTTTTTATACAAAAATTAAACAGGATATAAGTTCTTCAATTTATAATAATCCATCATTATTTCCGAAAACTATTACAAGCTCAGTAAATGAAATTTCAGATATGATATATTTAGATACAAATAAGTTTAAGTTTACAAATAATTCAATTAGTATAGGTTCAAAAGCTATTTCAATTAATAGTGAAAATAATCAATCATTAGTGTTAATTGGAACTATTTTAATTAAAAGAGGAGAAAAAGAATTTAATAGATTAATTCTTTCATGACCAACAATAGCGATTATTGTAGTTTTCCTATTTATTGTTATTATTTTAATTTTAATCTTGATTTTTTATTTAAGAAGAAAGAGATTCTCAAAAAGAAGAAAGTATTAATAAATATGATTAATTTAAATTGTGAAGTAGATTTTAATGATAATAAGTTATTTAATAAATTATTTAAAAAAATATATAAAGTAACAAATAAAATTATTTCAAGAAATGATCGTAGAATTGTTGATGTTACATTTGTTAGTCTAAATGAAATTAAAAAAATTAATAAATCATATAGAAATAAAAATAGTGTAACTGATGTTATATCTTTTGCACTCGATGAAAGTATTAGTTCAAATCAAATATTAGGTGAAATTTATATTTGCCTGGAAAAAGCAAAGCAACAAGCTAAAGAATTTAATCATTCTTTGAAAAGGGAATTATGTTTTTTATTTGTTCATGGTCTATTACATCTATATGGATATGACCACAATAATAAAAAAGATGAAGAGATTATGTTTAATCTTCAAACAAAAATATTAGAAAAATGTAAAATATATAAAGAAAGTTAATTATGAGAATAACAAAGAAATATTGATTTAAGAAATTTTTTTATGCTTTTAGAGGGATGTTTTCTTCAATTAAGGAAGAAAAATCAATGATCTTCCATTTAATAACAATGTTATTAGTTTTTGCTATTTCAATCGCTTTAAAAATTAATGTCAATCAATGAATTCCAATTATTTTTGCATCAGGATTTGTTATTGCTGTTGAATTAATTAATACAGCACTTGAAAATTTAATTGACATGGTGTCTTTTGAATATAATATCAATGCCCAAAAAGTAAAAGATATTTCAGCAGCTGCAACACTAGTAGCTGCAATTGTAGCTATTACTATTGCTGGATTAGTTTTTATTCCAAGAATTATGGAGATAGTTAATAATGGATACTAAGAAAGGGTTGATTGTTGCTTTTTTTGGAAAACCTAATGTTGGTAAGTCAACACTTTTTAATACATTACAAAAAAATGTATATGCAATTGTTAGTCATAAACCTCAAACTACAAGAGATTATATAACAGCTAGAATGGAGACAGAGGATGGGATTATTGTATTATTAGATACTCCTGGATTTCATAATCCAAATAATAAGTTAGATATGTTTCTTAATAGTCAAATTAAATATGCGCTTAAATTATCAGATATGGCATGTTATATTTGCGATCCAACAAAAAACCTAAATGATGAAGATATAACAATTTTAACTTATTTAAAAAATTTAAATGATAAAAAAAGAGTATTAATCATTAATAAAATTGATTTAGTTACTGAAGATGAAATTAAAATCAAGAAAAATGAAATTAATAAAATATTAAGTTTTGATCACACTATTAATATAAGTGCATTAAATAACATAGGCATCAATGAATTAAAAAAGTATTTTGAACAAAATATTAAAGAAAGTGATGTTGATTTTAATTTTTTTAAAGAACCAAATGATGAATTTATAACAAAAGAAATTATTAGAGAAGTATGTTTAATTAATTTACAAAAAGAAGTTCCATATGGAATTAGCATTATGATAAATGAATTTAAATATGATAAAGAAAAGAATTTTTTAAATATCATTGCAGATATATATGTTGAAAAAGAATCTCAAAAAGGTATTGTAGTTGGTAAATCAGGTTCAATGATTAAAAAAATTGGCACTGATTCAAGAACTAAATTACTTGAAATATATGATTGTAAAATTAATTTATCATTATATGTAAAAGTAAAAAGTGATTGAAGACAAAATAACGATTTAGTTAAATTAATGGGTTATAAGAAAAAATGTTAGTGATAACAAAAGGATATTTGCTAAATAAAATTGATTATGGTGATTTTGATGAAATAATTTCTTTTATTAATGAATACGGAATTAAATTTACATGTTTTAGTTCTGGTTCTAGAAAAATTATGTCAAAAAATGCAAGACATTTAAATTTTGGTTGTTTATGTGAATTTGAGTTTTTTAATTCAACAAATAAAATATCAAGATTAAAAAAAGTTTCTACTATTACATATTTTGAACAAGAATATCAATTTAACTATGCCCTACATATTTTAAATGATTATTTCAATCAAATAGATTTTGAAGATAAAAAGTATTTTGAATTATATCAAAAAGTTATTTATTATATTCTAAATGATGTTAATGAATATTTGATAATTTTATACATATGTGTAAGTCTATATAAATTATCAGGGATAAAATTAGTGTATGATAAATGTCAAAAATGCGCTTCTACATATAATCTAAAAACTATAGATTTTAAATCTTATGGATCAATATGTAAATTATGTATGAATCAATCAGTTAAAAATTATCCAATCAACCTTATTAAAATAATGTTCAGTTTAGAAAACGATAACTTATTTGATTTAGTGGTCATAAAAGATTTTGATTTAATTAAATTAAGAGAACTTATTCATGATTTAATGATTTTTATTTTTGAAACTTTAGGTTTATATAGCAATTATTTTAAAGTTATTTAAAATATATTAAAATATCTATATGGCTAAATTATCAAAAAAAGCAAAAATAATATTAATTATAGTTATTACATTATCTGCAATCGGTATTGCATCCCTTTTAGTTATTTTTTTAATGAATAATAAGAATAATGATGATCATAATAAGCAAAATAACCATCCACAAGCTTACCAAACAATGAAATTAGATTATTTTAATGATGCTATTAACCCAACATTAAAAACACATATAATTGATGTTGGCCAAGCTGATGCAATTTTACTTCAAATGTCTCCAGATGGAAATTTCAATAATTATAATACAACATACAATATACTTATTGATTCTGGCAATTTTCGTATCGAAAAAACAGATGATGGTTTTATACACACACCAGCCTTTACAACTAAAAATGAAAATAAATTAAAATCGTATTTAAATTATTATAACCTTAACAAAGATCTTATAGACATGTTTGTTTTTAGTCATGTTGATGCAGATCATGTTGGAGCTGGAGATGAAGTTATTAATGCATATGCAAAACCAAAAGAATCAATAGTATTAAATTTTGCAAACAATGATAAAAGCACATCTACTTATAAAAATATGTTAGAAGCAATTAAAATTAATAATCTTAAATATGTTGATCCTGAACTTGATCAAGCAATGAAAACTGAATCATTCATTGAAAGTGGAATTATTGATAATTGTGAACTATATGATATAGATGCAGGGCAAAAATTAGTTGAATTTAATGAAAATAATTGATTTAGTTTTTTAGTACCAAGTACAGATTATTCAGATAATAAAAATGAAGCCAATGAATCATCGATTAATAATTATTTGTTGTGGAATGGATATCGTTTTCTATTCGCAGGTGATAGTGAGGGTAAAACACATGATGATTTACTAAATGTCTTGAGAAATAATAAAGAATATTCAAGTAATAGTAATATTTTTCCAATTCATTTTTATAAAGTAGCTCATCATGGTTCAGTTACACAAAATTCAAATAATTCAACATTTTTAAAATCTATATTAAATGCAGACTCTAAGATATTAATAAGTCATAATGATAATAAGTTATTTCAAGGAACTGCAACATTTAATGAAGGATTTATGAATAACTTAATTGCTACAGGAATTAATTTTAACAATCCAAGTATATACTCGACCCAAGATGTTGGCGATATTGTCATTATTATTCAATCAACTACTAAGATTGAAACATTTGATAGAAATCAACAAGATAATATGAAATTATGGTCAAATGATATATTTACGACTAATAAGAGTAAGAATTCACAAAATTTTAAAAATTATTTCTATTAATAGTCAATATTTAGATAGTAATAGTTATTTAAAATACTATTGATAAAATTATTCATATTTAAATTTTTATAGCATTTTGTTATTTATTATATTTATTATAAATATTAGTTTTTTTATCATTTTTTTGCATACCACTAATAAATCAGACTTATCTATATTAATATAGATAAGTAATTTTATGGATTTTGTCCAAAAAGTAAATTCTTACAACACAAAAAATTAAAAAGATTATTTTTTGAAAAAAATGTGCTTTAATGTAATTGTAGAAGATGAAAAAGTTATTTAAAAAAAATAATGAAAACAATAAAAAGATAAGTTGTAGTTCTAGTGACTTATCAATGAATATGTCTAATTCAAAACAACCACCAAGTGAAAAAGCCACAAAAGTGTTTAGTCATCATGCTGCTTTTAGTTGATGAAATAAAATTGGGCTTTTTAATTTATTATGATCAGTTGGTTTCATCTTTATTTTTTTAGCTTATTTATGAAAAGGGACTGATTATGAAAGAATTCAAGCAAATCAAATTTTTGCTTGAATTCTTTTTGGTTTAGGTTTAATTTTAACATTTTTGTGTAATACATTTTATTTTATAAAGAAAATACTATGCTTTAACCATAAGTTTGCTATTTTTACGTTTATTTTGTCTTGTTTTATTCCTTTTGCATGTATTTTAATTTGGATTTTTGCTTATTTTGAGTCAAACTCTTTTTATAATTGGTATGAAGTTAAAAAATTAGGTTATGTTAAACCTAAAAAACAAATGCCTCATGTTTATCTTGTTTTAATGATTATCATTTTTGCAATTATTGTAGTTTCTTGAGTTGCAAGTTGAACTGAGCCATATGGAACAGTTGAAAATGAAACAAATGTTGCTCCAGCTGGTTTCTTATATGTTTTAATAGCTCCAATTGAAGGTTTTGTTAGTGCAAGTGATTTGATTATCTTCTTATTAATAATGGGTGGTTTCTTAGCGATTGTAACAGAATCAAAAGCTTTAGAAGCAGGTTTGGGAAGAATGGTTAAAAAAATGAAAGGTAAGGAAATTATTATGGTTCCTGTTCTCTTCATTTTATTTTCAGTTGGTGGAACTACTTATGGAATGGCTGAAGAAACTATTCCATTCTATTTACTATTAATTCCTGTTTTTTTAGCAGCAGGATTTGATACATATACTGCTTTCTTAACAATTTTATTAGGTGCAGGATTGGGAACTGCTTCTTCAATACTTAACCCTTTTGTTGTTAGTGCTGCAGTCGATGCATCAAATAAAACCAATGCTTTTGATCCAAGTTTATCACCATCAATTGGTATTGCTTGAAGAGCTGTTATATATGTTGTTTTAGTACTTGTGGGATCAAGTTATGTTACTTGATATGCTTGAAGGGTAAAAAAACATCCAGAAAAATCATATGTTAGTGATATGAGAAAACAACATCAAGATAAATTTTCATTCCATATGGAATCATTACCTGAATTTACTATAAAGCGTAAATTTATCTTAGCAGTTTTTGGACTAACGTTTGTTTGTATGATAATTTCTGTTATTACTTGAAAGGACGTTGCTAACACTGATATTTTTAATCAAGCAACAGATTGAATTGATAAGAATCTTCCTTTTTTAGGTGGAATAAATAAAGATGGAACTAGTTTAATAGGTGCATGAGGAACTTGATATTTAATTCAAATGAGTTTTCTATTCTTTTTAGCTTCAATTATAATTGGTGCTTTATCTTGACAAGGACACAAGCATTATATTAAGAAATTCTTAGATGGTTCAGTTGATTTTATAAGTGTTGCCATTGTTATTGCTATTGCTAGAGGGATATCTGTAACAATATCAAAAACAGGACTTGATCAAATTATCATTGAAGGTTTAAGTGGAATGATGAATTCTATGAATAATGCATATTTAATTATCTTTATTTTCTTTTTAATTTTTATTGTATTATCAATGCTTATCCCTTCAACTTCTGGTTTTGCTGGTGCAGTCTTTCCTATCCTAGCACCTGCAATTGCAGGGAACTATGCAATGGGATTAACAGTGAGTGGACAAATTGCATCATTCTCATTAGCATCTGGAATGGTTAATATTGTTAGTCCTACAAGTGGTATTTTTGTTGCAGCATTATCAGTTAGTGATATACCGTTATCAAGATTCTATAAAAAGATGTGACCAGTTACAATATTTTTATTTGGTTTAAGTATTGTGTTATTAATGATAGGTCAGGCTGTTAATGGAAATAGTTTTAGTGATTTAGCACAAGCAAATAGTTCAATTTTTTAGGAGGTATGAATGATGCTTAAACAAAAAATTAATGAATTAGTGGAAAAATACATTGATGAAGTGATTAAGCATCGAAGACATATCCATAGTAATCCAGAACTTGGATTTGAAGAATATAAGACTACAAAATATATTCAAGATACTTTAGAACAACATGGATTAAAAAATCATAAGATAGCATTAAAAAGAACAAACACTGGAGTTTATATTGATATTGACTCAAATAAACCAGGAAAAACATTATTATTTAGATGTGATATTGATGCTTTACCAATGCAAGAAACAGCAGATGTTGAATACAAATCAAAAAATGAAAATATAGCTCACAGTTGTGGGCATGATGGTCATACAGCTAATTTGCTTGGTGTTGCTATGATATTAGATAGTCTTAGAAGTGATTTTAAGGGTAAGGTAAGATTATTATTCCAACCAGCGGAAGAAGGTCCTGATATGGGAGGAGCTATTGAAATTGTAAATGAAAAAGAAGTTCTTAAAGGTGTTGATTATGCCTTAGCAATGCATTTGTATGGTTCAGGACAATTTAATAAATTATATTTTAAAAGTGGACCAATTTATGCTGGTTTTGTAGATTTTGATGTTGTAATAAAATCAAGTGGAGGGCATTGTTCTGAACCACATAAATGTCCTGATCCTATTTATATTGGTTCTCAATTAGTTTGTGAATTCCAATCAATTATGACTAAGATAAAATCACCATTAGAAAATGCTGTTCTTGCAATTGGTTGTTTTAATAGTGGATCTAATCCAAATATTATACCTATGGAGGCTAAACTTAGTGGGACAATTAGAACTTATGACTTTAAATTAGCTGATAAAATAGTTAAAACTATGAAGGAAATGACAAAAGCAATATGTAATATACATCATGCAAAATATGAGACTAACTTCTTATATGGTTATCCACCAGTTATTAATAATGATGAGGTTACAAATTGTATTATTCAAAGTGCAACTGAATTTCTTGGATCTAAAAATGTAAAAATTATTAAAGATGCAAAATTTGGTGCTGAAGATTTTGCTTTTATTTCTAATCAAGTACCTTCTAGTTATTTTAAATTAGGTATTAAAAAAAATAATGAACCTGAACCCCTACACCATTCAGGTGATTTTAAATGAGATGATAGTGTTTTAAAGACATCTCTTGGATCATGTGTTTATATGATTATTGATTTCTTAAATAAACACTAGAAATTATTGTTTTGATAATCTATTTAATTTCAAAAGTTAAATTATTTCCATAAATAACATCTATTTTAGTAATAATTCCTTGTTGTTTGTTTTTATTTATGACTTGATAGTTATTGAAAATAAAATGAGATAAATTATCAATAAAATGAGTTTCCAGTTCGGTTATAATTCCTCTACCTCCCATTTTCTTGTCAGATTTTTTAAATACTAATTTAGCTATTTTTTCTTTAGCATCATTTAAGAAATTTAGTTTAATGTATTTTTCTTCTAGTATTAGATTTTCAATTTTATCTAGTTTAGAATAAATGATTTCATTTATTATTTTTTCATCTTTTATAAAATTAAAAGGAATAATATTTTTAACATTTATTCTATTCAAAATTTCAGGTCTCTTTAATTCCTTATTAAAATGATCTGAAACAGATTGAATAAAATGTTTTCTTACTTCATTATCATTGTCTATTGAACCTATAAAATCTGATGTTCCAATATTTGAAGTAAAAATAATAAATGTTTCACTAAAATCAATAATTTCACCTTGTGATGATTTCAATCTTCCATCTTCTAGAATTTGTAAAAACTTATCTAGAATTTTTCCGTGCGCTTTTTCAATTTCATCAAATAATAAAATAGAAAAAGGTTTTTGTTTTACTGCATTGGTTAGTTCGCCACCAGCATCATATCCAACATACCCTGGAGGAGCACCAATTAATCTTTGATCACTATGTTCATGATTAAATTCGCTCATGTCAAATCTTATTACTCTATTTTCTTCACCAAAAATAAATTCACTTATAGATTTAGCAAGTTCTGTCTTACCAACACCAGTTGGTCCAACAAAAAACAATATCCCCTTAGGTTTTTTATTATTTGATGTAGAATGAGTAATTCCATTCATTCCTGTAAAGCTTCTAATTAATGAATTAATAGTGCAATTAATAGCATAATCTTGACCTTTAACCCTCTTTGATAGTATCTTATTGATATTCTTCATTCGTTCAATATCAATATTTTCTCACTCTGATTCTTTTTTATTAAATGCAATTGTAGAATATAATTCCTTAAAAGTTAAATCATCTTTAAGAATTAATGGATTTATTTTAGAAAATTGAAATAATTCTCTTAATGACATTCCATCAGATAATATGATAACATCTCTAAAATCGGGATGACTAGGTTCTTTTGCACTTGATTTTAATATCGAATATTTATTACAGTATTGCTTATAAAAAGATTCTCTTTCATTCTTATTTGGTAGTTGAATAGATAATGATGAGAATTCAACATTATTACTTGAAATCAATTGATTAAATCCTTGTGACGATTTAGCGATAATTACAAGTTTTATTTTATTTTTGTGATATTTACTTACACTTTCTTTTTCGAATTCTATAAACGAATTTACTAATGAAGCTAATTTTATTGTTTCAATATTTGCTTGTTTATCTAATAAGATATCACCTATTTTAATTATGAATAATTTTGCATCTACTCTTTCTGATTTATTGAGTAAATCTAGTTCTTCATTAATTGCATCAATAAAATTAATTAAATTAGTTTTTATTTCATTGTTATTAAAATCATCGAAATTTTCATCTGAATTTTTGTTTTTATCTTCAAAAATATTATCCTTATCTAAATAATTTACTATACCTTTATTTGGTGAAAAATATTTTATTGATTTATAATTCATTTTTTTAGATACCTCACATAGGAAAGTGGTTAAATCAATGAATGTTGATTTATTATATTGTTCTCAATCTAAGCATAAATCTTTTGTGATTTCTTCAAATTGATTTATATTAGTTGGGATTAGTTCATCAACATTATCTGAACACAACACAATATTTTTTTGTTCTATTTTTAGGATTAATTGTTTTAGTGAATTAAAAAATGACATTTTATTTACCTCTTTCTTTTTGAATATCTTGTTTCATTGTTTTTACTTGTTCATAATCTCTTTTAATATTAATTATTGAATATGTGTATCCTAATGTTTCTAAATCCTTTAGTAATTTATTAGTTGTTTTTTCACAAGCATGACCAATATAATTACCTAGCTTATATTTTATTTGTCTATTAGAATTAAAAATAATTTGAACTACATTATTTTGATCATTGATAAGAGATAATTTTAAAACTATATCATTATCAATTATTTCTCATATTTTCTTTCGTTTATTATCAATTTTGAAATTCTGAAGTTTTAATTTTGAAATAACATCTTTAGCTAAAAATAGAACATCATTATATTCTCTCTGTTTAGATTGTATGATGGAGTTGACATCTTTTAGTTGATTTAAATCCATTATGTTTTTTATTTCTTTTTTTAATAATAATTTTAAGTTACTATCTATATTAGTGTTATCAATATAATCAAATGACTCAGTGATGAATTTATTTATTTTTTCATTACTTAATTTATTTTGTTCCACAACACTAAGGTATTTTTTAAAATTTTCTTCATTTATTTTTATGTTATTTAATTGCAAATATTCAACAACTTCATTAGCTAATATACCATATTTTTGTACATTTGAGAAAAAATTAAATTCGTTAATTTTTATTAGCTCATTAAAGTATTTATCTTTTAATGAATTCTTAACAAATGAAAAAGTATTAGCAACATTTTTTTCAAGTGTACTAATGTTTTTTAATAATTCCATGTGTTCAGATTCTGAATATGATTGTTTTTTATTTATTGTTTCAATAATTTGATTACATTCTTTTAATAAAATATCTAAATTAATTTTGTTATTAAATTCATTTATTTTATTTTGCATTTGTTTAATTTGCTCAATAAAATTATTGCAATTATTTATGTACATTTGTTTATTATTTAATTGTATCGTTATTGTATGACTCATATTTTCTATTCCTCTTTTTCTTACTTGTAATTTTTTAATTCTAAATCTATTTTGTCAATGTTATTTTTTATATATTCAATATATGTTTTAGATTGTTTAAATAATTCTGATATTTTGTCTTTATCATCTTTATTAATCTCTTCATTATGTATGTATTTATTTCGAAATTTTCTTATTTCATGAAGCTTATTTTTTAACTCTTTATTTTTTATCTTGTTAATAGTTTCTTCTAAATTTTCATTTTTACCATCTATATTATTTCTCTTTTGTAATCAGTCAAGTTCATGCCCTAATTTGATTATATTTGTATGAAAATTATCAAGTTCTTGTTCTTGTAAGTAATTAATATGAGAAATTATTTTTGAATTATTATGCATAATTACTTGATATGCATAATCTCATTCATTTTTAATTTTCAATTCCAATTCATCTTTAGTTTTTTTAGCTTTACCATAATCATTAATATTTAATATGTTTTTATATTGCTTAAAAAAATTATTTAAATTAACAAAAAAAGTGAGTTTAAAATTTTCAAGATTATTTAGATCTAATTCATAAAATTCAAATGCTTTCTTGATTTTTCATAATTGATTTTGGTCATCTATAATCAATTTATAATATTCATTAATATTTTGAATTATTGATTTGGTTAATTGATTAATATCATTTTTTAAAATAATATTTCATTCTTTCTCGCTAATTGAATTTATATTTATTAATTCTATAATTATTTCACTATTAAAATAATTTACTAAATTTGTTAGTATATATTTTTTAATCTCTTCTTTTGATATTAATTGTTTTATATTTTTGATAATAAAATCATTAATTTTTTTCTTATTAATTGAATAATTAATAACGTCAGAATTCTTAATATTATCATTCTTTATTTGTTCTATAAGAAAATCATCTAATTTATTATCTATATTTACACTTATTAATAAAAAAATTCTTTTATCTAATTTTTTACCATTGTAGATAATATCAAAATCTTTTTTATAACATTCATAAAAATGATTTTGTTCATCAATAAAAAAATTTCCTATTTTTTCAATAAAGAAATTTTCATTAAATTTTGCAATTTTATTTATTAAATCATCATAATAATTAATATTAATTAGATTATATTTAGAATTTAATGAAAATTTATCAAATTGAGAAATTTTTAATTTTGAAATAATAGAAAATAAAAATAAATCCTTTAAATTATTATTTAAATATTTATCAATAATATCTTTTGTTTTCTTTTCGTCAGAATCAATAATTACATTATCAAAATCACTACATTCTAAACATAAGCAACATTTATATTCATCAAAATATAT
>CASESV010000022.1 GCA_949290735.1 uncultured Mycoplasmataceae bacterium | reverse complement strand
GAAAGATATGTTGATTTTTTTAATAATAAAAGATTATCTAAATATTCTGGAAAATGAGATATTCCAATAAAAATTGAAAATTCTTATAAAATTAATAGTGGACAATTTATTTAAAATGCTCTAGTTTGATGGTTTGAAACAAATTATTCGAACAGTGTATGGAAAATTAATTAAATTAAAATATGTTAAAAGGCTTATTGAAATTTGTATTTGAATATTAGAATTAAATAAATGCTTAGTATATGAAAACAAATTAATAAATAAACATACACTTGTAATATCAATTAAAAACTATTATTATGCATTTTTATATTATTAAATAATCAATTAAAATGATAAACTATATATGTAAATAATTATGAAATTAAATCGTGAAGAACAAAATTTTATACTTAAACACTGAAATAAGATAGGTTGACTATTTAGCTCAACTGGTATTATCATTTTTGTTATTGGACTAATAATGCTTATTATTAGTTTATTTGATGGCTCTAATACCACAGAATTAAAACAATTAATTGAGAAAATTAATTCACAGAATGTAAGTGAAATTGATAGCATCATGAGATTATCAATCAGTATTAGAAATGATTTTTTTGATTCTTTTACTAATATGATAAATATAATTTTTTCAGGATTAATAATCTTTTTAGGAATTAGGTTTATTGTTGCTATTGGATTGATAATTAGAACTTTTGATGATTATAAACATGTAATTAATTATTTGATATGAGTGATTTCAAGATTATTTATTCACTTGTTACAAATTGTAATATATGTTTTATTAGCATACTTTTTGATCATGTTGCTTAATGATGTATGACTTGCTAATGTTAAAGAAACTAAATCAACACTTTATAAAATAATTACTATCATTAATGAGAATGGTAGTACACCTCAAACGTTTACATTAATTGAAGAAGTATTACATCAATCTAAAATTCTTGATGTGGCTAATAATATTAGTGCAAATAAAATATATTCAATATTTGGAAATAAACTAATTCCAATATATATTACTACTGGAGCATGAATTGTTATTAATTCAATTTCATTAATATCAAAATACTTTATTATTAAATCATACATCAAAGAAGGTGTAGATAATGGCTTTTATAGACGAATGTAAAATATTTTTAAAAGCTGGTAGTGGTGGTAATGGTATAGTTGCTTGAAGAAGGGAAGCACATGTTCCATTAGGTGGTCCTGCTGGTGGAGATGGTGGAGATGGTGGCAGCATCTATTTTTGTGGTAATCATAACGAAAATTCATTGCAAAATTTAAAATACATAAAAAAGGTTGTTGCTAAAAATGGAGAGAATGGCCAAATTAAGACAATGCATGGTAAAAATGCAGAAGATATTATATTACAAGTTCCAATAGGGACCATTGTTTATGATAATTTAACTAATGAAATTATTGCTGATATAAAAGAACATGGACAAACAGTTATGATTTGTAAAGGTGGAAAAGGTGGTTTTGGTAATTTTCACTTTAAATCAGGAATGAACAAAAATCCCACACTTTTTGAAAATGGGGATAAGGGTGAGGAAAGAGAATGTAAGTTGGTGCTAAAACATATAGCTGATATAGGGATTGTTGGATTACCTAATGCTGGTAAATCAACATTTATTAGTAAAATCTCAGCAGCTAAACCTAAAACAGCAAATTATCAATTCACAACATTGGTTCCGGTTCTTGGAGTAGTATATAAAAATAATAAAAAATTAATTTTTGCTGATATTCCAGGATTAATTGAAGGAGCCAGTCAAGGGTTAGGATTAGGTCATGATTTTTTAAAGCATATCGAAAGAACATCTATTTTAGTACACATTGTATCAATGGATGAGAATGATGCTGTTGATCCATATGAAAGTTATGTAACGATAATGAACGAATTAAAATCATATTCTCCTGAATTAATTAAAAAACCTATGATTGTAGTTGCTAATAAAATGGATGCAAAAAATGCAGAACATCGTTATCTAGATTTTTGTAAAAAAATAAATAATGATAAGGTTATTAAAATAATTGCTGAGCTATCTGAAAATGTTCAAGAAGTTGTCGATCAAGCATATAATAAATTACAGTATGAATTAAATAATAATGATCATTCCTCAATTGAAATCATTAAATACAAAGATGATAAACCTTATGATGAAAAATTATCAAGAGAATTAAAAATCACAAAGGTAAACGATGATACTTGAGAAGTTGAATGTGAATTTATAAAATATTGAGCATATAAAATACCACTATCAACAGAAGATAATATTGTTAGATTTAATCAAAAGATGAAAACTGCTAAAATTGAAGAAACATTAAAAACTCTTGGGGCTAAGAAAAATGATATTATTAGAATGTATGGAGTAGAGATGCAATATGAAGATTAGTAGTTCATTAATTAAACAAAAAAATATTGTTGTTAAGAATATTAGAAAATATTTTAGTGATAATAAAATTGAAAATGCCATTATTGGTATAAGTGGTGGAATTGATTCAGCAGTTGGTATAAATATATTAATTGAAGCTTTATCCATTGATAAAGTAAAACCTTTTTTTATAGATATTGATTCTAATAAACAAGACTATGAACACGCTAAGAAATTATGTGAATCATTAAATATAAAACTTGAATATATAAATTTAACTAAAACATTTAAAAAAGTATCTAAAGCATTTAATGAACAAGATCGATTAGGATTAGCAAATTTAAAATCAAGATTAAGAGCAATCTTTTTATATGATAAAGCTTTTCAACATCAAGGTATTGTTTGTGCAAATTCTAATCTTGATGAATTATATGTTGGTTATTTTACAAAATATGGTGATAGTGCATGTGATATTTTTATTCTAAATAATTTTATTAAGAGAGATATTAGAGAATTAGCTAAACATTATCATGTTATTGAAGAAATTATTAATAAAGCACCAAGTGCAGGTTTATATAAAGGACAAACTGATGAACAAGAGATGGGTGTAACATATGAAGAAATTGACAATTATTTAATGAATAAAAAAATTAGTTCAAAATCAAAAGAAAAAATTGAAAAGCTTCATAATAAAAATAAACATAAATTATCTTATAATTATTCTATAAATAAATGAAATAAATACAAAAAAATATAATATGAAAAAAATTAATAAAAATGAAATGAAAATTATTATATTAAGTGAGTTGACTGCTATTTTCTCACTAGGTTTAGCAGTAAGCATTTATTATTTTATTATTGATTACAGCAATTTTTTTAATATGTATGAAAATAATCAAATTTTTTGAATAGGTTTTTTACTTATTTCAATAATGATAATTAGTTTTGCATTGATTTTATCTTTTATAATTATGATAGTTGTATATTCTATTTCAAATCCAAGATGAACAAAAGGAGTTTAAGATGAATGTTGATTTAAATATTTTAAAAGAAATGATTTCTAGTGAAAATAATGAGAAAAAGGTTATAGAACTAAAAAATATATTCACTAAAAAATATATTCAACCACTTTATGAGGAATTAAAAAAAGCACAAGATAAAAAAACATTCGGTTTATATTTAAATGATTTAAAAAATCAAATAGATGTAATTGTTTTAGATCACCTTAACAAAGTAAATAGTTTGAACGATCAATGTTTTATTAATGGGGATTGTTGCTTAAATACCAACTCAACAATAATAGGAAATAAACATCTAATTAACACAATTATTGATGAAATTGCTCACTATTTAATGAAATATAATTTTAATATTGTTAACGGTAATGAAATAACAACAGATCACTATAATTTTGAAGCATTAAATATTGATAAAAATCATCCAGCAAGAGGGACACATGACACTTTATATTTAACAAGTAATTTGCTATTAAGAACTCATTGTACCTCTACAACTGCTATTTATTTAAGAGAAAAAAATAAAAACGATGATATTAGAGTTTTTTCATATGGTAATGTATATCGTAAAGATGAAGATGACGCTACCCATTCTCATCAATTCACTCAAGTTGATTTAGTTTGAGTTAGAAAAGATTTGTCACTTACAAATTTAAAAAGTTTAATAGATGGATTAATTAATTATCTTTTTAATGAAAAATTAAAAACAAGGTATCGTTTAAGTTACTTCCCATTTACTGAGCCAAGTTTTGAAGTTGATGTTGAATGTTGAAAATGTAAAAATCAAGGATGTAATATATGTAAACAATCAGGATGAATTGAAATATTAGGTGCTGGAATGCTTAATCAAAAAGTAATTACTGCTGCTGGAATTAAGCATATTGATACTGGATTAGCTGCAGGAATTGGTATAGAAAGAATAGCAATGTTGAAATACAATATTTCTGATATAAGAGATTTATATAACAACGATTTTGATGTTTTAAAACAATTTGTTAAATAGGAGATGTTATGATAGTAAACAAAAATATTTTAAGTTATATTAATAAAAGCTTTAAAAACATATCAGATAGTGAATTTATTAATATTTGCAATAATACTGGAATTGAAGTAGAACAAATTATCAAACCTAATAAATCTAATGGACTAATAATTGTTAGAATAAATAAATTTGAAAATCATCCAAATTCTGATCGTTTAAACATTGTTAATATTCAAATAAATGATCATAAAAAAATTGATCTAGTTTGTGGTGCACAAAATTTAGAAGTTGGAAAATATGCTATTTATGCCCCAGTTGGTTCAAAACTTTGAAACGGTATTGAAATTGCTGAAAGAGAAATTAGAGGTATTAAATCAAAAGGGATGTTATGTGGTATAAATGAAATTTTTGAAATAGATAATAATTTAATGAGTGACATTGATGCTAATGGAATTGTATTATTAGATAATGCTAAATTGGGAGATGAAAATCTTGATAAATATTTTATACATGAAAACATTACTTATGATGTTTCAATTCCAAGTAATAGAAATGATTTAAATGCTCACTTATTATTTGCTAATGAGTTATTAGTTTCTCAAAAAAAAGATTCTATCCTAGATACTGATGTAGGTGAAATTCAATATGATTATATTAATTTAAAAAATATTGATAAAGAAATATGTAGTGATTTTTCTTTATTAAAATTACCAAATCTTGAATATAAGGTTGATTGAAAACAAAAATTAATACTAATGTCTTGTGGTTATAAAATTCAAAATAATCTTTTAGACTTAATTAATTTATTTATTATATATTATGGAAATCCGATTCATATTTATAATGCTGATGAAATTAATATTAAAAATCTTAGTGTTAAACAAAATATAGCTGAAGAAATAATGTTAGGTTTAGATGGTAATGAGTATAAAATACCAAAAAAATCAATTTGTATTTACCATAATAATGAGGTTATTAATCTTGCTGGAATTATTGGAAGTGATAAATATAAATATGATTCAAATGCTAAATTTATTTTAATAGAAATAGCTAATTTTAATTCGATACTAATAAAAAATACAAGCCAAAAAATGAAAATTAACACAAAGGCACAAGCATTATTTTCAAAACCATTAAGTCCTTGAATAACTCAAAAATGTTTTTATGAATTATTAAAAATGTTTATTAATAATCAACTATATCCAATGGCATATAAAAATTTTTCAATAATTTCTCCACTTGATATTGTTTATGATTACGATGAATTATATAAATTTTTAGGAATTTCAAATCCAATTAGTTTTTCAAATAGTTTACAAAGATCAATTTATCACGTGCATCCATCAAGACTGGATTTATCTAACCAATATGATGTTTTTGAGGAAGTTTTAAAAACTATTGATGTTAATCAAATACCTGCAAAAGATATTATTTTTAAAATTAATAAAGATACTATTAATACTAAATACCAAAAAATAAACTCTATTAAAGATTATTTATCAAACATTGGAATGTTTGAAACTAAGACATATAATCTAACTAGTGAAAATAGTTTTAAGAAATTTAATTTTTTTAATCTTTCATATGAAGCTAAAGTTATTGATCCTATTTCAAAAAATAGAGAGTTATTCAGACTAAGTCCAATTGATGAAATGTTAAAAGTAATGCAATATAATTCAGCTAGAAAAAGAAAATTAGTTAATATTTATGAATTTGTTAATTTACCAATAAATGAACATGATATAAAAGAAACATTATCAATGGTTTTTATTAACAAACCTTACGATGATAAACTAAATAATATAAAAATTGAATTATCTCCAATATATATAAAAAATCTTATTAATAATTTATTTAATAAATTAAACTTATCTTGTACTTTTGATATTGTTGAAAATCAATCAGTACCAGAAGTACACAATAAAAAAATATCAATTAAATTTAAAAATACAACAATTGGATATATTGCTCAAGTTAAAAAGCAAACATTAAAAGAATATGATTTAGAACATGATACTTATATAGTTATCATTGATTTAAATAATTTATTTGAAATATCATTTGATAAAACTATAAAAAAATCAAGTATTTATCCAACAGTTATTAGAGATATTAATATTACTAATAAAGACTACAAGACAATGAATTCAATTATCAATAGTATAAGTAAAATAAAGGAAATCAATTCTGTTGAAATAATTGACCAATTCAAAAAAGATAATAATGTTACCTACACTCTAAGATTAGAAATATCTTCAAATGATACGACGTTAAATACTTCACAAATAGATCAAATTATGGATAAAATTTTGAAAATAATTAAATAACTTTTTAATTTAGTATAATCTAAAATATGAAAAGCAATGAATTAGGATTAAGAAAAAGAGTTGATGTATGAAGAACATATAGAGATAGTATCTATAAAGAATCTTCAAGAGTTGGTATTAATGTTCAAAATGATTCTAAATTAAATAAATGAATAAAAACTATTAATTCAATTGATAATTCAATTTTAGAAAATATTAATAATTCTAATTTTAATCTTTCATCAGGAAGTGAAGCGAAAATAGATTTTTCATCAGAATATGCTGCCTTGTCTTTTGAATTTGATAAACTAGATTCATCAATTATTAATGATTTAAATAGTGAAATTTTATTAACAGAAAATATAAAGAAAGAATCAAATTTTATTAATGAAAATGGTGATTTTGTGTATTCAACATCTGAAAAAACAACAAAATTAGATAAAATGTTAAAAGAAATATATTCACTTATAGAATCATTTAGTGAAAGAATTAAGAATTTTCCAAAACTAGCAAAAGATGATTTACAAATTTTAGATCAATCATTATCATTAGCAAAATCTAAAGCTAATGAGCCTTTAACAAATGATCATAAAGTAGAAACTAATTCATACAATGCAGGAAAGGATTTGAAAATACCATATTTTATTTCTTTAATTGGATTGATAGTGTTATTAGTTATAATAGTAATTGTTATTTCATTAGCATTTATTTTGTAAAAAGGAGATGTTATGCCAAAATTTTATAGTATTGCAATAGATGGTCCAGCAGGTTGTGGTAAATCAACCGTAGCAAAGCAAGTAGCTGCTGATTTAAATTTTGATTATGTTAATTCAGGTTTATTTTATAGAGCAATAGCAATATACTGTGATCAAAATAATATAAATTATAATGATGAAAATTCATTTAATGGACCAATTTTTAAATATATTAAATTATCATGAGATAATGGCACAATGCTAATGAATAATGAAAAAATTGAATTGCTAAGAGCTAATTCACAAGCAATTTCACACATTGCAAGTGTAATAGCTCAATATCCTTCAGTTAGAGCATTTGTTAATAAAAATATTTTAGAATTAAGTGAATTTTCAAACATTATAGTTGATGGTAGAGATATAGGGACATTAGTATTACCAGATGCTACTGCAAAAATATTTCTTGATGCGGATGTGAGAACTAGGGCTATCAGAAGGCTAAAACAATTATCAGAATCATCGAATATTTCAAGAGATATTAATTCCGTAATTAATGATATAATTGAAAGAGATAATAGAGACTATACAAGAAAAATTGCTCCACTTGCTAAGGCACAAGATGCATATGTATTAGATTGTTCTGATTTATCAATTAAAGAAACAGTTGAAAAAATCAAGAGATTTTATATGAGAAAGGTCACAGATGCAGAGTGAAAAGATTAATCAACTATTAGTTTATAAAGAAAGTTCAATGCAATTAGAACCTACAATGAATTGAATTTATTTTGATAATGATCCAATGTTAAAAACAATATGCGAACCATTATATGAATTGACTAATGAAGATCTAGATTATATTAATAAGATGATAACTTATGTTGATGCATGCTACAACCAAGAATATGAAAAATATAAAATAAGACCAGGGATTGCAATAGCAGCTCCACAGGTTGGTTTTAAAAAAAGAGTTATCTATGTGCATTTTAATTACAAGGATGTTGAACATAAATATTTATTAGCTAATCCTGAAATAATTTCAAAAAGTCAAGTTTATTCATATATTCCAAATGGAGAAGGCTGTTTAAGTGTTAGTAAAGATGTTAAATGTAATATCCCACGTAATTACAAAATTATTGTAAGAGCAATTGACTTATTTACTGGAAAAGAAATTCAAATATCAGCTGTTGAATTACTATCAATTTGTTTACAACATGAAATTGATCATTTAGATGGAGTTTTATATACAGATAGAATTAATAAAGACAAACCAAAATACATTAATCCTAATTGATTTCCTGTTGAATAAAAACCATATTAATATATAATGAAAGTGTACAATGGGCTAGCGTTGCTAGTTTATATTTAATTAACGTTGTTAATTAGAGAGTATTTACTATTGTACATTTTTTTGTTATATTAAGGAGAATTTGTGAGAAATAGAACATATTCATCAACTCCAAACAAAAGATTGGATAATCAATCCATTACTTTTGTACAAAAGTTGAGAAGCTACTTCAAATTTGATTCTCGTCAAGCAATATTAAAAAAAGAAATTATTGGGGGAATTTCAACATTCCTTGCAATGTGTTACATTCTAGCAGTTAATCCTGCAATCGTTGGAAATTCATTATTAGATCCATCAGTATCTGTGCAAACGGCAGCACAATATACTGGTGGATTATTTTTAGCTACTGCTATCTCATCATTTTTAGGTACAGTGGTAATGGGCTTATATGCCCGGGTTCCAGTAGCTTTAGCTCCAGGGATGGGGCTTAATGCTTTCTTTGCCTATACAGTTGCAAGTCAAGTAGGTTTCGAATCTGCATTAACCATTACAATACTTTCTGGAATCCTATATATGATAGTTGCTGTTACCCCGGCAAGAAAACTAATAACTGAAGCAATTCCTAAAAACTTTAAAATTGCTGTTGGTGCAGGTATTGGTTTATTTATTGCATATATAGGTTTAAAAAATGCAGGAATTGTTGTTGCATCTGGTACTGGTACAATTACTGGTATTGGTAATTTTGGTAATCCACTTGTAATCTTAGCAGTTGTACTAATTCTTTTAGGACTAATCTTACATTTTGCTAAAGTTCCAGCTCCGATTATTATTACAATGGTAATAGGGGCTATTGTGGTTGTTATCTTATGTTGTTCAGGTGCTGTGACTCCTCATGCAATTGTAGGGGTTGATGAGAATGGAGCTCAAATAATAGAACAGCTACCAAATTATGGTTTATTAGGATCATATAGTTCATTTAACACATTTAGTGATGTTGCCAAAGCAGGTTGAATGGGATTTGCAAATACAAAGATGTGAGCAAACCCAATGACCTATGTTGGTGTTTTATCTTTCTTGTATGTTGATTTTTTTGATACAACTGGAAGTTTAGTTGTTATAGATAGAATAGCTAACTTTGAAGATACTGATAAAAAATGAATGACTAAAGCAAATCATGTTGATGCAGCATTTACTTTTATTGGTGCAGGTATTGGTAGTACAACAGTAACAAGTTTTGTGGAATCAACAGTTGGAGTTTCATTTGGTGCAAGAACAGGTGTTGCTTCAATCACAACAGGTTTACTATTTGCATTATCAATAGCATTATGACCAATTATGAATGTCTTCTTACCAATTACATTAGAGACAGGAATTTCTTATCAACCAGTTACAGCTCCAGCATTAGTAATTGTTGGTGCTTTAATGATTTCACAAATCAAATATTTTGAATGAGAAATTTTTGCTGATATCCCAACAATGTTCATTACTATAATGTCAATGTTGTTATTTAATTCAATTGCACTTGGTATTTCATTTGGAATGATTGTTTATGTTGCAATTAATCTATCACTTGGTTTAATTCAATTAATTAAACACAAGAAAAGAGTTGTTAATGATTTAACAATGCCAATTAGCGATATCAATGACAAATCAAAAACAAGAGAATTTAATTATTTAAAACGGGTAAATTGAACTTGTGCAGTAATCGCAATTATTGCTATAATTTATATTGTTTTAGAACAAGTTTATGTAATTAATTAATTTTTATATATTGCTGTTGAGAAAGGTATGTGGGCAATCCACATACTTTTTTTATAATTAATGTAATTCATAATTAATGAAAAATATTATAAAATAATAGCATGTTAAAGAAAACAAAAAAAATTATCTTTAGTATTTTGATGGGATTAGGTTTAACTTTACCTATAATTCCATTTTTATCTATTAATAATCAATCAGCAAATATCAAAACAACAATTAATGAAAAAGCAACTCAACTTAATCCAACATTATTATCGACAAGAAAATATGATCTATCAAATAATAATTTATCAAATGTTGATTTAAATGATATTACTCTTGAAGATGTTATTGATATTATCTATGATGTGAGACTAATTATTTTTAGTGATCTACCTAAAACTTTTGAAAAGAAGCATATATCAATTGCTTCATATAAAGTAGATTTATTAAATAAGCAATTAATTATTAGCGATATCATCTTGTCGCAATATGTTGATAATTCAAACACTATTATTAATAACTATAAATCTTTTGGTAATTTTACTTTTTCTGGATTTAGCGAAATTCCTATTCATCCAGATGGATTTGATGTAAATCAATTAAATAGAATTGCTTGGTTAAATTATGAAAATAAAGGTGTTTATCCTTTTGATTTGGTTAATACAATGATTTCAAGTAATTCCTTAGACACAAAATATAATGAACTTATTCAAGACGTTAAAAGTGCAGCAATTAACGCATTAATGTACAAGAATAATGCACAAATAACTAAGTCCACCACCACTAGCATAACTTTATATAATCAAACAAAAGAAAATG
Source organism: uncultured Mycoplasmataceae bacterium (assembly GCA_949290735.1). GTDB lineage: Bacteria > Bacillota_I > Bacilli_A > Mycoplasmatales > Mycoplasmoidaceae > Mycoplasma_L. The sequence continues at coordinate 3,619 of CASESV010000022.1, read as the reverse complement.
TTAATACTTTTTTAGAAACAGGAGAATATCCAACATTAAATAATGCATACAATGATTTAAGTAATGGACAATTACAATTTAATGTTTTGTTTTCTAATGTATTAATTAATGGCATTGTTCAATCTATCAATATTAATGTTAGATTATTTAATGCAAATACAATCAGTTTTAATGTCACAGGAAATAATGATGATATAACAAATATTAATGCAAACGAAATTAACTCTTCATTTTCATCTAGATATCCGACATCCATATCAGTTTCTGAGTTAAAAAATAATATTGAAAATTGATTAAATAAAGACAGAGAATCATATTTAAATGCTAAAATTGAAATATTGGATAAGCCAACATATTTAGAAACATCAATAAAGTTAACATATAAGATGACCAACTATATATCAAGTAAACCAACTGCTCCAGTAATAACTAACTGATCTGGTCCTTATACTTTGACAATAAACAATTTTATTAAAGAAAATACACCAAATTATATTAGTACTACACCTAATAATTCATTAAATATACCAATCCAAATATCAAATCAATGAGTTAACACATATGCATCTGATTTAACCTCTTCACAAGTGTTAAGTTTTCTAAATTCCGATTTAATTACTAAATTATTTGACAATCTTCCTAGTGATTATGCAAGTAATGATAGCGAACCTAAAATTGTTTCATATCAAGCAAATGATAATACTGGAGAATTAACTGTATCTTTTTGTTTAACATATTTTATTTTAAATAATAAATTAATTGAAGGCGAATCAGAAATGTATAAATTAGTTTTGACTGGTTTTAAACAACAAGTTGGCTTTAGACATTTTTCAAGACAATATTCTATGCCCACTTATCATATGTATAATATAAATTATATTAATTTCATCAAAGAGAAATTACTTGATTACATTAATACGACAGATTATTTTTCAAATAATACAATTAAAAAATTAAATGTATTTATAAATCAAAATTTAAACAATCAAACAGCAAGCATTGTTTCAGTTCCTAGCATATCATCTAAACAAGATAATGTAATTTATATAATACCTGAGATTTCTAATATTACAGGTGATACAACATGATCAAATGGATATTCAATAACACTTAATGACTTGCAATATCATTTTAATAATGTTATTGCAATTAATCAAACATTATCGACAACTTTTGATTCATTTAAACAAGACCCAACTATATTTAGTATTAATGATTTAATAAGTATTACAAATCCTTTACCACCAGTTGAAGTTGGTTCTAGTCAATTAGCAACTCCAACATTTAGACCAGGACTAGGTAATAATCAAACAGGTCAAGGTCAAATTATTTTTAATTTTCCAAAATTTTATCACCCAACTGAGGGTTTAATAGAAAACTATGAGATTACTTTTAATTATAAATTTCAAACTGAAAATGTTTCAATAAACCCAGATATCGAATCACCATTTTACAGTTCAATAGATGTTAAGGTTATCAATGATCAGTGAGGATCATTATCATATGATCAAATAATTTGGTATTTAAAAAATGAAAATAATAAAACAGAAATTAATCAAATTTTAAATTCAACTAATGTTAAACAACAGTTAGTTAAAAATAATGAATTATTAACAAGTAATATAAAATTTCATAATGCATCAATTGGTGGTGATCAAAAGCTTTATATAGTTCTATCTATTGATTCAAATATCGCTTCGTTCTCCGTTGAACTAATTAATATGCTTCCAATCATGAATAAAACAATTTTTATCAATAAGACACCACCACCAAATATCAACTCATCTAATATTTATGAATATCTTGAGCAATCACCAACATCTGAACTTGACAATAGATGTAGAGAATTTTTAGATATTTTATATTTACCAGAATACTCCACAGTTAAAAACATTGATGTTTATTCAGTTATTAAAGATAGTAATAATTACACTACAATTTACATTAATTATATTTTTAGTTATGTATATGCAACAATCAATAATAAACTAGATGTCATTCCAAATTATTTAGTACAACAACGATTATATGGTGTTGAGTCTGGTTCTACTTTTAAAATTTTAAGTTCAGAAATAATTGTCAACCCTAATAACCAAGAATTTTTCAATTCATATCCTAATTATGAATTAATGTTAATTATTTTACCGATTTTCATTTTTATAACAATTATATTAATTACTATCATAAGACATTTAAGATTACAAAAATTGATACAAAATAAATAATCATAAAAAATTAACAAAAAAACTATATAATATATAGGTTATATCTTTCAATTGTTTTTCATATTATAAATTTTATAATTATGGAGGCGAAAATGCAAAAAACAACAATGATAACAAAAGAAGCAGCTGAAAGCAACAGAAAATGATTTATTATTGATGCTTCTAATCTAGTTCTAGGAAAGCTTTCAGTTAAAATTGCTGACACAATAAGAGGAAAAAATAAACCAATATTTACTCCTCATATTGATTGTGGAGATCATGTAATTGTTATTAATGCAAACAAAATTGTTCTTAGTGGTAACAAATCAGAAAATGAATTTTGATACTCACACTCACACTATATGGGTGGACTAAGAAAAAGAAGTGGAAAAGAAATGCTTGAAAAATATAGCGAAAAATTAGTTACTAATGCTGTGAGAAGAATGTTACCAAAAAACAGACTTTCAAGAAGAATTATAACTAAATTACATGTTTATGCTGGTCCTGAACATAAACATCAAGCACAACAACCAATTGAACTTAAACTTAATTAGGAGAAGAGGGTATTAATGGCTAACGTAGAATATAAAGGATTAGGAAGAAGAAAAACTTCAATCGCAAAAGTTAGAATGACACCAGGTACTGGTAAAATTACAATTAATGGCAAAACTCCAAAAGAATATTTTCCAAACGATTTAGTTATTCAAGATATGGAACAACCACTTGTTATAACTAAAACAAAAGGAACATTTGATATTCAGGTTAAAGTTCTTGGTGGTGGGTTTACAGGTCAAGCAGGAGCTATTAGATTAGGTATCACTAGAGCATTGATAGTTGCTAGTGAAGATTATAAACCAATCCTTAAAAAAGCAGGTCTAGTTACAAGAGATGCAAGAGTTAAGGAAAGAAAAAAATATGGTTTATATGGGGCAAGAAGAAGACCACAATTTACCAAAAGATAGTATTTCAAACCATTTTTACGAAAAATGATCCTTCGGGATCATTTTTTATACTTTTTTACTATTCCACCGTATGATATAATATTTCTAGAATATGTCATTATTTAATAAAGTTATATATTGTAATAAATGTCAAACCAATGCCCCAGGTAGACCATCTAATAGTCAAATATTTTGATTAATATTTTGGTTATTGTGTGATATATTGCCTGGAATCATTTATTTGTGCTGTGCTAGACCTAAAACTTGCAACAATTGTAATTCTAAAGATACGACAAAAATTAAAATTGAGGAAAATAAATCGAACTAGGATAAGAATGGTTTTTAGAGATAAAAATTATTAATTTAATGCGATAAAATGTTGGCGCTAATATTAATTCCCCAGTTCTACTAATGGTAATTCCCCACCCCTCACCTACAATTAAGTAGGGAGGTAAAATGAGAAGGAATAATATT
>CASESV010000021.1 GCA_949290735.1 uncultured Mycoplasmataceae bacterium | reverse complement strand
TATTAAACAAAAAGTAGATGGTTATATTTGTACTTTTGAACAAAATCATCGTGATTATGATAATAATACAGAAGTAATTAATAAATATAATGTTGCTGCAATAAAGTTTAATATTCCGTTCTTAGATAAAGAAAATCATTGAATTGAATGTTACTTCATTCCAAAACAAGCTCAACAAGACTTATTCTTTTTATCTCGTTTAGTTAGAACATTACCAATAGTTGGAATCTTTAAAAAAAGAAAATTTATTGGTTTTGAAAAAGATCAATATGATTTAATTGAATTGTGATCACAAAGTTCTTTTAGAGAAATTAGAGATGAATTATATCAAGAAGCACATCTTGCTGATATTGATATGACTCTTCAAGAAGAAGAAAGAGCTAGAATTGCTGCTCAAAAACACGCAGAAAAACTTGCTAAAAAAGCTGCGATTAAAGAACAAAAGCGATTAGAAAAAGAAAAAATAAAGCAAGAAAAACTTGCTGAGAAGCAATTAGAGAAAGAAGCAAAAAAATTAGGGATAACAGTTGAACAACTTAAAAAGAAAAAAGAAAAAGAAAATAATGAAAGCGAATAATATAATATGTCAAAAAAAGTTGTTCTTAGTTTAAATAATGTTAGTTTTTCATATGATGGTAAAAAGAATGTTTTAGATGATATTACTTTTGATATATTTGAATCCGAATATGTCTGTGTAGTAGGTAGTAATGGTAGTGGAAAATCTACATTGTCAAATATTATTTCTATGTTAATAAAGCCAAGCTCTGGAACAATTAGCATTAACAATGAGATTATAAGTTCAAAAAATGTTCAAAAATTAAAAAAAAATATTGGGGTAATATTCCAAAATCCTGATAATCAGTTTATTGGAATAACAACTGAAGATGATATAGCATTTGGCCTTGAAAATTATCAAGTTAATAACGCAATGATGAAACCTATTATTTACAATGCTGCTGAAGTTATGAAAATAGAACATTTACTTAAAAAAGAAGTTTTTGAAATGAGTGGTGGACAAAAACAAAAAGTTGCCATCACATCAGTAGTTGCATTAATCCCTAAAATTATTATTTTTGATGAATCAACATCAATGCTAGATCCAAAATCTAAAAAAGGTATTAAATTACTAATGAAAGAATTGCAAACCAAATATAATAAGACAATTATTTCAATAACTCATGATATGGAGGAATTAAAACAAGCAGATAAAATTTTATGTTTAAATAATTCAAAACTTGTTAAATATGATGTATTAGAAAACTATATAAAAAATTATAATTTTTTAATCGAAAATAAATTAGATTTACCAAAAAATTTAAAGTTTATTTCTGAATTACAAAAACACGGTATTAAAATTCCAGCATCTCTTGATATTGAAAAGGTGGTGAACTTTTTATGCAAGTAAAAAATAGCATCAAATTGAAAAATGCTTATTTAGTTTATAATTACAAAAAAAATTCACCATTTATAGGATTAAAAAATTTTAATTTTGAATTTGAACAAAATAAAATATATTGCATTATTGGTGAATCAGGTTCAGGTAAATCATCACTAATTTCTGTTTTTAATGGTTTGAATAGATTAACATATGGAGATATTGAAGTTTGTGGAGTAGAAATAAAATCTCAAAAGAACATTAATAATTGTTTATTGAATTATTATCCAATTAATAATATTGAATTTATAAGCAATTTCTTTAATTATGATGAGCACAAAAAATATTTAATAATGCAATGTGCATATGATGCTAATTATTATGATATTGAAACGCTTTGTCTGTTTTTAAATAATAATATTAAACCTAATTTTAAAAAATTAACTTCTAGACATTTATTTAACATAAATTTTAAATTGGATAAATGTAAGTATTATATTGTTGAACTTGAAACAATTGATAAATTAAATAAAAAATTAGAACTTAAGATTGAAAACCAAAAACAATATGATACTAAAACAAGAATAAAAATTAATAAAAAAACTAAAAAAATAAAAGATTATAAATTATTAAGAAAAGAAGTTGGAATGGTCTCTCAATTTCCTGAATTTCAATTATTTAAATCTTGTGTTATAGATGATGTAGCATTTGGTCCAAAAATAATGGGAATGAAAAAAAAGGACGCAATTGAAAGTGCTAAGAAACATCTTAATAAATTAAGAATTTACGATACACACTATTATAATTCTCCTTTTGCTTTAAGTGGTGGGCAAAAAAGAAGAGTAGCAATTGCAGGTATACTAGCAATTGAAGGCTCAATTTTAATATTTGATGAACCAACTGCAGGATTGGATCCAGCAGGTGAAAAAGAAATGATCAATATAATCAAAGAAGCAAAAACAAATAATAAAACCGTTTTTGTTGTCACCCACTCAATGGAACAAGTATTAGAAATAGCAGATGAAGTATTAGTTATGCATAATGGTGAACTTATAGAACATGGTGATCCATATAAAATTTTTAACAATAAAAATATAATAAAAAATACGAATATTGAAGTTCCTTATGTAATAAATGTGATTAATAAGTTGTCTTCTAAAAAAAATATATATAATAAATTAAATGAACTAAAACCTAGAACAATTGAGGAATTGGCAATTTACATTTCAAAACTAAAGAAAGGGGTAAGTTAATAATGTTATCAATTTCAAATACATCATTAAATAACACTTCTATCTTTAGAAAAATAAATCCTACATTTAAATTTATAGTTTTTATCTTATCAGTTTTAATATTTTTTATCCCAGCTGGATTTTTTGGACAAATAATAATCATATGTTTAATGTTGTCTTGCTTAATAATAGCTAAATTATCAAAAAGAACATATATCAATTTATTTAAAACATTTATTGTTATGACGTGTCTATTTATTTTGATTAATTGAATTACTAATAAGCAACCAATTGCTATTTGTTTAGATGGTAATTATAACTTTATAGGTAATTTCTATAATTCTAATTCAATGCTCATTAATCCACATGATTATGGTTATACTTCTGATAAGATTTTTATATCAAATATATTAGGTGATGGAAAAATATATAGTATCACTGAGATTAATACACATGCTCAATGATATGTAGATAATTCAATAAATATAGTTAATAAATGGATTAATAGTATTGATCAAGATAAATTAAAAATTATTTTTGATAAAATGGGTGGTGAAACTGATTTTAATAAATGCTTATTATATGTAATGAATAATCCTTATACTATTAATGGAATTAATTACAAATTAAATATCATTTCAAACATATCAAATGAAATGATTTATAATGGAATAGTAATCAATCCTCAAGCAATTATTGTTTATTCAACAAAATGATATTCAATTGGATACATGGCTTTTTTTAGAGCTATTAACATATCTTTAAAAGTAATGTTAATTATTAGTTCATCTATTATATTAACATCAACTACAACGCCAAGTGAATTAACTAATGGAATTGAAAAACTATTTAGTCCATTAAAAATAATAAAATTCCCAGCTAGTGAGTGTGCATTAATTTTAAGTATTGGAATTCGTTTTATCCCTTCTCTTTTAATTGAATCTAAGAGAATATTGACTGCACAAGCATCAAGAGGTTTGGATTTATATAATGGTAATCTATGAATAAAACTTAAATCAATAATTGCTTTGATTATCCCTTTATTTACAATATCTATAAATAGAAGTTTTGAATTAGCAAATGCAATGGAAGCTAGAGGATATAATCCAAGATCGAAAAGAACTAAATACCGAATATTTCACACACACTTTATTGATATAATATATTTATCAAGTTTTATCTTCATTGGTTCTTTAATGATGTTTTTATGATTATATAAAATTGTTCTATTACCATTTGGAATTGTTGAATGTGGGTTAATTTTATAATGAACTATAAATTATGAATTTCATATAATGGAACAAACTATCATGGATGAAGCATTCAACCAAATGCTATAAGTATACAATCTGTTATAATAGATGTCTGTAAACAACTATTTAACATTGATCCTAAAATTAATGCATCAGGAAGAACTGATGCACATGTTCATGCAATTTGCCAAGTAATCAATATTAAGCATGAAAAATTAAATATTGAACCAGACAAATTTATGAGTGCACTAAATTCAAAATTACCACGAGATATAAGAATTAATCAATGTGAGTATGTGAATGAAAATTTCCATGCTAGATACAATTGTCATTCTAAGACCTATATGTATCTTATTAATACCCATCATATTTTTGATGTAATGAATCATAATAATATTTATCAATATAATAAATTAATTGATATTAACAAACTTAAAGAAGCTGCTAACTTGTTAATAGGTAAACATAATTTTTTAAGTTATAGCACAAGCGAATTAGATAATACTATCAGAACTATTGATGACATAAAAATTGAAAAAAATGAATTTCTAATAAAAATAAAAATAACAGCTAATGGATTTTTAAGAAGTATGGTAAGAATGATAGTAGGGTGCTTACTTGCATATAATGAACAAAAAATTAGTTTAGATCATTTTAAATTTTTGCTTGATAATCCTAAAAAAGGACAAGCACAATTTAAAGCTCCAGGATGTGGACTTTACTTATATAATGTATATTATGATGAGGAAATTTAGATGTTTGATTTTTATAAAACAAAAGATATAATAGTTCAATCAATGACTAATACAAAAACTCATGATATTAAAGCAACTTTAGAGCAAATTAAAAATTTAGCAAAAGTTGGTTGCCAACTAGTTAGGGTTGCAATTTTTGATGATAATGATATTAATGCTTTAAAAACAATTGTGAAAAAAAGTCCTATTCCTATTATTGCAGATATCCATTTTAACTATAAATATGCTCTAAAAGCAATAGAAGCTGGTGTTTTTAAAATAAGACTAAATCCAGGTAATATCAACAAGAAACAAGAAATATTAGAAATTATCAAATTAGCTAAAAAACATAATACATGGATTAGAATAGGTGTCAATTCTGGTTCTCTTTCTCAAGATGTATTAAAAAAATTTAATAATAAAGTATCAGCTCAAGCTATGATATTTTCATTGAAGCAATATTTAAAATTATTTGAAGAAAATAATTTTAAAAAAATAGTTATTAGCTTAAAAGCATCAGATCCTATTTTAAATAAAGAAGTAAATATAATGGCAAGTGAAATATTTAAATATCCATTGCATATTGGGGTAACAGAAGCAGGGCCATTAATTGATGCTATTATAAAATCAACAATTGGTTTAAGTGATTTATTATTAAAAAAAATAGCCAAAACAATAAGAATATCAATTAGTGATGATCCAATAATTGAAGTTAAAGCTGCCTATAAATTACTAAACTATCTAAAATTACAAAATAATAGAGTGAATATTGTCAGTTGTCCTACTTGTGGTAGATTAAATTATAATTTATTTGAAACTGTAAAAGAAATAGAAGAATATTGTAGTGACAAATTTTTTAATTTAAACATTTCAATTCTTGGCTGTATTGTCAATGGTATTGGTGAAGGAATGCATGCTGATATTGGTTTAGCTGGAAGTAGTAATAAAGCATTACTTTTTGAAAAAGGAAAAATTATAAAAACCATTGATGCTAAAGATGGTGTTAAAGAACTTAAAAAATTAATTAACAAATACTATCAAATTTATCTTAATAATAAAAAATAAAAATTATTTAATTCTAGTTCCCTTAGTTAAGTATTTAACAATAAGAATTACAATTAACAAAAATCCAATTAATGAAATACCAATAATTATTGCTAAACCAATAGGATTATTTAAAATACTTTCAGCAGGTTTTGAAAATTTAACAACTCCAAAAACCTCTTCAACAACATTACTTGATGAATTACTTTGGAGCATAATTTGTGGGATAAACATTGTAGAATCAGATTGAAGTGGCTTAGAAATTTTTATATTGTAATCATTTTCAATTAATGCATATGATGGTATAAATGTAAAATTTGATAAAATAGGATCACTATAATTCTCATAATAAAAAACATTAGATAAAACAAATGACATTCTATCTATATGGTTATTATTTTCTAATTTTAATTGAATATTGTTTTGGATAGAATTATATATCATTCATCCGTTACTTTTAGTTGAACTGTTAATAAATAATGATGCTTGATCCCTCTTAAATCCACATAAAATAAAAGTATCAGTTACAGTTACTAAATCATTTTGAGAATTTAGATATGAATGACTAACATCTATTCACAATTTTCCGTTTATATTTTTTACTTCTTTTTGTGATAATTGGATATCACCATATTGAGATAAATTTGTGTCATTATTTGTGTTAATAGTAATTTCATTTATCACATTAGTTGTGTCGTTATTCCAGTCTGAAAAAATATATGTTGGATTTGAAATTATTTGATTTTTTAATCAAGTTAACATTTGACTGTCACTATAAAAACTATTAACATAATAATTGTTAATAGTAGGAATAAATTGAAGTAGATTTATTTTATTAACATCTCTTGAAATGCTTTTTTGTTCATTATCAAATATTCTTTTTCTTTCATCAGCTTGTTTTAAGATTAATTGAGTTTTGTTATTTTGAGAACAAATTAAATATAAACCCGATGAAAATGTAGGTATAGTTATTAAAGATGCTAATAATCATTTATTTTTAAAAAAAGAATGCATATTTTTATTTTATCATATTATATAAGCTAATCTTTTAATGGTATAATTATTGATATGTTTAAACAAGAATATGAAGCATTAAAAAAAATAGGCAAAAGAATTATGATTCATGCCTATAAATTCAATGGATGATTATATAGAAGTTGAGAGTATCCAATGATCATTGAGAACAATGATGACTATGTTGTATTATCCAATTGTGATTCAAAAATAATGACTAGTGAATTCCAAACTAATCGTTTTTTTACATCTGAAACCAGACATCCGTCATTTTGAATAATGTTTAAAGAACATTGGTTTAATTTACTAATTTCATTAATAGATGGAAAACCTAACTTTTACATCAATTTATCTAGTAAATTTATATATGAAGAATCAGCAATTAAATATATTGACTTTGATCTAGATTTTAAAATTTCATGAAATAATAATTGAGTTGAATTAGATAAACATGAATATAAAGAAGCTATAACAAAGTTTAATTATCCAACGGCATTAGTTGAGAAAATTGAAGAAATAGAAAGTCAAGTTGTTGATTTAATAAAAAAACAATACTTTGTTAATGAATTTACCGTTGATAAATTAAATGGATATTTTAGCAAATATCAGGAATTATTAAAGGATGAAAAAAAAGACTAATGATTAAAAATGAAAAAGAAATAAATGATATTAAAATAGAATTAGAATCACAACCAGATTTAAAAATCATATTTGACACAATTTTAACATATATTGATTCTAACATGTTAGAAGAAGCACTAATTTGTATAGATGATGTTTTAGCATCACCATATCTTCCTATAAAAATATTAGACTTTTTAACTAAACTTAAAAAGGATTTAAAAAATGAAATTAACCACATAAAATATGATAATCAGATAAATGAAATGTCTAAGCTCCAATTATGAGACAAAATTTATGATAAAAATAGTAATCATATTGATTTAACATATTTTGAAATTTTTATAAACAAATATGAAAATGAGATAGATGATGTAGATCTTAGCTTAATAAATACTATTTTAACGAATAAAAAAATTAATAACATTGATAAAACTAATATCTTGCTATTTTGTATAAACTCTAAAATTGATAGTGATTTAAAAATTTATAATAACCAACTAGATAAAACTTTTATTATAAACCCTATTAAAACTGATTTATTATCACAGCAAAATAGTATTGTAGAACAAATACAAGATTTTTATATGAAATCTCCATCTTATATTACACATGCAATCAATTTATTAGGATTATTAACATCTTATTATCTTGGAACAAATATTCCATATGATAACAAAATGATACTTTCAACTATTATTAATGTTATAGCTGCTCTTTTTGATAAAGAAGAGATTATTGAAACTGAGCTAAGTTCATTATTAATTCAAGAAATATCAAAGCTAGATAAATAACATAAATATAGTAAAATAATATTAGTATAATATTATGAAAAAATTAAAGAGAATTTTGTTTTTAACAATGATACCATTGATTGCAGCAAGTAGTGTTGTTGTTACTTTTTTAACAAAATCTTCTAATCAAATAACAAGTAATAATATCAATAAAACAAATGAAATAGCTACAAAAGCAAATAATTTTAGTTTAAAAAAATCAATTGATAATACAATATTAAATCAAATAAGTTCATCAAGTAATGTATTTAACTCAATTGAAACAAAATTTGCAAATGAATATTATAGCCAAAATACTAATATTGCACAATACAAACAACAAGCAGTAAGTGATTTAACTAATTTAATGAACAATAATCCGTCATCTTTTGTAGATGGTACATTTTTGAACGATTCAAATACACTTGTTGATCCTAATAAAGCTTTAACAATTGCTCAAAATAATTCTAATGAAAATGAATTATTGGTTAGTGGCAATTTCTTAACTAATAATAATTCATATCAATGAAACCAATTTATTATTACTTGTTTCAATTTAGAGTCAACTAGTGTTATAAATATATCTCATCCCATAAAAGATACTTCCTTATCTAATCTAATACCTGAAGAAGCTATTTTGAAAAAAACAGAAATAAAAGAGTTTATTCAAAATAATATTTCAAGTATTTTTAGCTCTATACCTAACAATGCAAGCATTCTTGATATTAACTGTAAGATAAATCCAAATGAAAATAATTCTATTTTAGTGTCTGCATACATAAATAAATATGCATTAAATGGTGTGGTAAAATATACTAACACTGGTCAATTATATGAAAATATAAAAGTAAATGGGTTCACCGTTCCAAATCCCAATGAAACCAAACCAAAAACTATTCAAGCAGCATCGATATATAATTTATTGGATAGTTCAGATAAGAATTCATTTTTTCAAAACTTAGCGAAAAAATTTAGTTTTGAATTAGTTAATAATGCTCAATATGCAAGTGAATTTAAAACATTAATAACTAAAGCTATCAATAATGATAAGAATGCAAATATATGATTTGAAAATGCTGTTTTATCTTCATCTAATCCAAAAAAATTACCAATGATAAAAAATAATACATCTTTGGATATCAAAAATGAATCTAATAGCATATTAATAACTGGTGAATTTTTAAGACAATCTAAAAATCCAAATTATGATTTAGATGAAAATTCATATGAAAGGATGACAATTAGAATTGAAGGATTTAATGCTGAAAGCACAAAGCTAATAAATCCTGTTAACATTTCAAGTTATAGTCAATTAAGTAATATGATTGTTGATGATGTTTTACAAAATAAAACTATTCTTCTTAATTTTATAAAGAGCAATAAAGATTTATTTTTTAGTAATTATTCAAATGAACTAGAAGTAGAAGAAATTCAACAAATTAATGCATCTACTGATAGTGAAATAGCAGTGGATTTAACATTAAAATATCGTAATTATGTTGTTAATGGATTGCTAGAAAATAATCAATCACAATCTTCTAGACTTGTAATTACTGGTTTTACACAACCAAATAAATTAGAAACATCAGGAAAAACGATATCGAATATTGAACTTAATAGAATTACATCAAGTACAAGTGTGTGAAACGGAATAGAAAATAAATTTGCTTATGATTTTACAAATAATCCTGGAACTGAACTAAATCAAAAAGCTACTAATGAACTTACTGAACTCATTAATTCTGGAAATTATAATTCATTATTTTTTAATAACCCTATAGTTCCTAGTTCAAATCCAAGTAATTTAAGTATTATCAAACCAAATTCTAAGTTAAATATAAGTATTTTAAAATCATCAAATAAATGATCTTCAATTATTGTGTATGGTGAATTTTTATCAAGACCTAAAAATCCAAATAAACCTTTAGATAATAGTGATTACAAACAAATGCAAATAACTATTACTGGATTTAAAACTGATCCAACAAAAGTACCATCAAACATACCAATTGTTAATGATAATGAATTAAAAAAATTAATTCCAGAACAAGCTATAGATGTTCCAGGAAAAATACAATTGTATGTTCAAAATAATATTAATAGTTTTTTAGAAAATATTGGATACTACACAACTATTAGTATTATTCAAGACTCACTAAAAATAAGCACTAAAGACCAAAGAGCAATTGAGTTTAAAATAACTGCAAACAATGTTTATGGTACAAATGCTGAATTTTTATCTTCAAAAACATTTGATTGTGAATTAACTGGATTTAATTTGCCAAATACAAATGTAACTTCAACTATACCACAAACTACATCATCAATTAAGAATAATGTAACAAGTGATAATTTTCTTTATACTTTATCGGATAAATATGTTTTAGAATTAGAAAGAATAAATTCAGAATCAAATAGTTTAAAAAGTTCTTTAACAGCATTGATTAATAGTAATCCTAAATTATTTCTAAACCACCCTATTGATCAGTCATTAAATACCAATAAATTACCAACTGTGAAAAATTTATCATTTAGTGCAAAACTATCATCTAGCAATATTTATGATCGAATTAAAGTAACTGGAGATTTTTTAACTCAATCAAGAAATAATAATGACATTATTACTGAAAATAACTATAAACAATTATCATTTGAAATTACTGGTTTTAAAACAGATGAAACCAGTATAAATGCAAATTCTATTAGTGTTACTGGTCAATTAGCTAATCTAATAGCGAGTGAGGCAATTGATCAAAGCAATTTAATACTAGAATTTGTAAAAAATAATTTATATAAAATATTTAATAATTTACCACAACAATCTGTTAGTGTAGTTAAAGTTGAGAATTTTGTAATTCAATCAGACAGAACATCAATATCATTAGATGTTACTATTAATCGTTGATTTAATAACCAAGCAGATATTATAACTTCAAATAAAACATTTTCTAATATTATTTTAAAGGGGTTTTTAACTCCAAATCAAAATCCTACAACTGCTAAAACTGTTAATGTGCTTGAAATATTGTCATTACCAAATTTATCAGAATTTATGAAAAAACTTAACACTTATTATGCATCAGAATTAGCAGAAAATGGAAACTTAAATAATCAAGCAATCACTGAATTTATTAATTTTATTAACACAAATCCATCAACCTTCTTTAATAATCCAGTTACATCAACACAAAACCCAAATAATATCCCAGTTGTTTCAGGAAGCATTAACATAGTAGCAGTAAAAAATTCAAATAGTAATCAATATTCTAATTTATCTATTACTGGTAATTTTTTAGCTCAACCTGAAAACCCAAATGGAACAGTTTCTTATAATAACTATAAAACAATGACAATAAATATTATAGGATTTAGAACAGGGCAAACAAAGCCAAATTCTAAAGGTGCAAGTATCTCAGGTAAACTTGCTGATATGACAGCAAATGAAGCTAAGGAATATGTTGATGATATCCAAGAATTTATAAATGAGAACGTTAGCAATTTATTACAAGATAGTTTATCAAATACAACAATTGAAATTGCAAAAAGAAATTCAATTCCTCTAATTAGCGTAGTTAATGATACTTTATCAATTACAGTTAATGTTACTAACTATGTTGATGAAGTTTCAAATGTTATTTATAACTCACCAATCGAAATGAAAGTCATTATTAAAGGTTTTTCTGTTCAAAATGATAAAGTAACAATACCAAAAACAGTAATGACTAATTTCATAAGCGATGTGGTTGAAACAGATAATTTTTTAAAAAACTTACCTAACATGTTTGCTATTGATCTTGTATCAAGTGATAACATATATGGTACAGGTAGTAATTATCAATCATTTAATCAAAATCTTATTAATTTAATAAACCAAAATCCTAATATCTTTTTTGAAGACCCAGTAACTATTGAAAATAATGCAAATAATTTAAGTTATGTAAAAAAAGATACACAATTAACAATAACTATAGCTACAAAATCAAATATTAAAGATTATACTTCTG
Source organism: uncultured Mycoplasmataceae bacterium (assembly GCA_949290735.1). Lineage (GTDB taxonomy): Bacteria > Bacillota_I > Bacilli_A > Mycoplasmatales > Mycoplasmoidaceae > Mycoplasma_L. The sequence continues at coordinate 2,990 of CASESV010000021.1, read as the reverse complement.
TTAATGTTCAAGGTTATTTTCTAGTACAACCAAATAATGCCAATGCCAATGTTAGTGAAAAAAATTATGAATTATTAACAATTCAGATAAATAATTTTAATTCTTTATCAACAACTGTAAGTACAAATAGTACTATTTTAGGATATCAATATACTAAAGGCGATACTGTTATTATTCCAAGTGATTATTCAGTTAATGATTTTTTATATAATAATTCTTTTAGTGATCTTGTTTCTACTAAAGAAATATTAACAGATTATGTAAAAACAAATATTTTTCAATTATTTAATAATTTGCCACAAAAATATGAATTCATCGATATTGTTTCAATTGAATTAGACAATGACGATTATAGTGCCATATTATTAAATGTTACAATGAAAAATGTTTCATCAGGTAATGGGATATTGGATAATACAAATAAAAATTTTAGTATTAAAATAGCTGGCTTCGAACCTCCAAAAGATAACCCAAACATTACAAGTGTTAAATCTGATATATCAATTACAACTTTAAAAGAAACTTATGCTAATGAATCAAATTTATATCCATTGTTATCTAATTTATCAAAACATCATGCTGAAGAATACACGTTAAAAGGTTATTATAATAGTATGTTAATTAATGAAATTACAGAATCTATTAACTCAAATCCTTCATTATGGTTTATTAATCCTGTTACAAATTCACAAAATCCACAACAACTTCCAATTGTAAATAAAAATGTTAAACTTAATATTCAAATTGATCCAAGTAACCCAGATAGTGTTTTATATATAACAGGTTCATTTTTATGCCAACCGTCTAAGGCAAATGTTCCAGTAAACGAAATTAATGATTATAAAGAATTTACTATATCTATAAATAATGGACAAGGCACTGACACTTTTTATAATGCTGGTGCTACAACATTAAATCAAAATTATGCTGATACTAATTTTGAACACAATAGCAATCAAATGACATTAAATTTAAAAAATGGATATTTTAGTAATTCAATATTATCAAATGTTAATATTGATGATATTGAAGTAAGTAATTCAGAGTCTTCTAAAAAAACATTATCAAGTGAGTTTCAAAAATTGATTAAACATTTCTTTGATGATTCAAATAATAGAATAAGAATTTTTAATAATGTATTGAATTCAAATTATACTACAGTATTATTTAAACCTTCATGAGAAAGTGATTCAAGTTCAATAAGTTATGAGCTTAATTACCAAACCAAGATATTAACTATTGATGTTTATTTAAAAGGATATTATGATTCTTCTGGAAGTTTTATAGAAACCCAAATGCCTCTTCCATTTAAAATATCTTTTTATGGATTTTCAAATGCAAACAATGAAGTTTTAAACCAATCTAATAAATATATGGATATTATTTTTTATGGTTCAATTGGTGGTGGTATTTTAATAATACTACTAATTACTTTATTGGTTCTACTTAATTTAAAAAAGAAAAAATCATATAGTGATGAATATTATGACGGATTTAAAGAATAATATATAGTTATTTATTTTGTGCAAATTGTTTTAATCATAAATATTATTCAAAAATGTTAATTAATATAAAGCGCTAAAGTTATGAGTTTTGTTTTTTAATTCATTTATATTAAACTATTATTAAACAAATTTAAAAAAGTTTAATAAATGTTAAATATGTAATATAATAATGCTATGAATCTTAAAAAATATATAAGTGAAAATATCTATCATAACAAGAAATTGTTGGTTAATGAAAGAATTAAACCAACTGAAATTTTAAATTTATATAAATCAAGATATGGAGATAAACTAATTAAACTTCCATTAAAAGTATGTGAAGGTGTAAATTTACACATTAATTTTGAAGTTCTAAAACCATTAATCAATGAATTTAATAAAATTTCTGAAATTGTAGAACCTAAAAAAACAAAGGATAAAAAAATCCAAAGTTCAGTCACGCATGAAATATATAATAATTTATTAATTGAAGGGTATATATCATCAAGAAAAATGATAAATGATATTGTTAATAAAAAAAATATAGATAGTCCAGATAGAATAATTCAAAATATTACTTCAGCTATGACTTATATTTCACAAAAAAGAAACATAAATAAAGAAAATATTTTATTTTTATATAAAACATTAACAAATGATTTAGATATGGCAGAATCTTCTTTAGATGGTCATTATTATCGAAAAGATACTGTTTTAATAGGTAATAATGATAAGGGAATTGAATCTAATAATGTTGAAAAATATATGGATGATTTAATAGATTATATTAATAGTTCATTACACAATGATGATGATTCAATTTATATCAAAGCTATAATCATTCATTTTTATTTTGAATTTATTCATCCATACTATGATTTTAATGGTAGAACTGGAAGACTTTTACTATTATGATTTGCTCATAATAATGATATTTACAGTAATCTAGCTTTCTTTTCAACTACCATCGCATCATATAGAGAACAATATCTAAAAATATTTAAAAAAACAAGATTTATTGAAACGGTTGATATTACATATTTTGTTGCATGCATTTTAAATATGCTAATAAAACAAAAATACCATTATGAAAACGTAACTAAATTTAATTCACATGTCTCAAAAATATTCAAAAAAGAATTATCACCAATACAACGAGATATCTTAATGTTTGATCAAGCACATAGAGATATACATAATCTTGATTATAATGCGGGCGTTAAAATTTCTCATATTACTAACATGTATAAAGAATATTCAAAACAATTTATCTATAGAGAAATAAATTCATTAGAACAATATTGTATATTAAAAAAGCTTAAACATCGAGATACTAGTTATTATATTGAATATAAAATTATAAAATAAGAAATTATCTTTACATAAATAGAATATTTTTTTAATTTTGGGATTGTAGATAATTTTGGAGAAACTCACTTTTAGAAACTAAAATTAATTATGGAGTGAGTATGAAAGATAATAATATAAAAGATTTAGATATTAAAA
>CASESV010000020.1 GCA_949290735.1 uncultured Mycoplasmataceae bacterium | reverse complement strand
TTAGTGAATAAAAGTCAATTTCAATTATGATTATGTTATAACTAAATTACCTGGGGAATTACCATTAGCAAAAGTGGGGAATTCCATTAGCACTAACACGATAAAACACACAATCCAACAAAATAGTACTACTAAAATGTTAAATTTTAACAAAATAGTACTACTAAAATGTTAAATTTTAACAAAATAGTATATAATTATGTTAATAAAGTGGTTATTTTATTATGAAAAGACTTATAAGTAATGATTTATTAACGTGATCTCAAAAAACAAAAACAAAACCATTGTTTATATTAGGTGCTAGACAAATAGGTAAAACCTATGTAGTTAAAGAATTTGCTGAACAGTATTTTAAAGATAATTATGTTTATTTTAATTTCTTAGACAAATCTATAGATTATGATATTTTAAAGAAAACTACTAACCCAATGCAAATTATTCAAGCTATAGAAGTATTATCTAACAAAAAGATTGATGATAAAACTTTAATTATTTTTGATGAAATTCAAGAAATGCCTAATATTAGATCATCGTTAAAACATTTTGTTGAGCAAAAATTTAATTATAAAATTATATGCTTAGGTAGTTATTTAGGTAATACGTTAAATGATAAAGAATTTTTCCCAGTTGGTAAAATAGATAGAATTAATATGTATCCAATGAATTTTGAAGAGTTCTTATTGGCACTCAATCAAGATGATCTAATTAAGCAAATCAAAGATTCTATTAATAGTATGAAACCATTAACTAAAACTGTTGACGAATATTTAAACTTTTTATTAAAAGAATTTTTGATGGTTGGGGGAATGCCTGAAGCTATAAACGAATATTTGATGCATAAAAATTACAATGATAGTAAAAGAATAAACAATCAATTAATCGATGATTATAAAAGTGATATGATTAAATATATTGAATCAAATTCTGATAAGACTAAATGTATTAAATTATTTGAAAATATTCCAGTCTTTCTTGCAAAAGAAAATAAAAAATATAAATTATCAAACATTGATAAAACGGCAAGATATTTAAATTATGATGTGGCAATAAATACGCTAACCACTACTAATATAGCTTATAAAATTGAAAATTTAAATACTTTTAGTTCCCCAGCATCATTGCATAAAAAAGAATCTGAATTTAAAGTTTACTATAATAATCCAGGATTTATTTCAAGTATATTTAATTTAAATAATTCTATTTTATTTGAAAATAATGAGTATTGTAATATTAGAGGGGCTTTATTTGAAAATTATGTATTAAGTGAACTTGTTCAAAAAATTTCTAAAAACAATATATATTATTATGCATTTAGAGATCATAATAATAATCCATATGAGATAGATTTTTGTATAGAGGATATTAATGGTGATTTAATACCTATAGAAGTTAAATCTTCAAAAGAATTTACAAGAAAAAGTTTAGTTAAACTTAATAAAGATAAAAAACAAAAATATTCAATTATTTTTTCATTTAAAGAATTAGGTTTTGATAAGGCTAACACAATATACAAGATACCATTATATGCAATTGGTTTTTTACATTATGAAGATAATAGATTAAAAATAAATATTAAATAATGATATTAATTTGTAGTTGATAGATACAAATTTATTCATAATATATATTTATTTTTTAATTTCATATCTAAAACATTTTCATAATTCTTGTTTTTCTTCAATAAACATATTAAATTCATATAATAATTTCATATTATTTTTTTCTAACACTTTTTGAGAACCAATATTATTTATATTGCATACAGCTTGAATTGTATCAATAGATGTATTATTAAAAATATAATCAATAACCATTCTTAAACATTCTGTGATAATACCTTTATGTCAGTAATTTCTCGACAAAACATACCCTATTTCAATTGTGTTATGATCTATAATTTTACTAATTCCTATACTTCCATAAGGATTATTATTTTTGTTATTAATATCAATTGCTCATAATAGTGTTTCATTATTTTTATATTGTTCAAGTCAATTATTAATTATTTGTTTTGTCACATCAATAGTAGAATGTGGATTTCATGAAATATATTTAGTTACTTTTTGATCTGAAGCTCAATTATTGAACATATTAAAGGCATCATCTATTTTAATAGGTCTAAGTGTAATGTAATTATTCGATATAATATCATTTTTAAATTTCATTTTCATTTCTAAATGAATAATTTAATTTTTTTATTCATTCCTTTTCTTTAGTGTTTATAAATAATTTAGCTTTTGAAGTTGAATGCTTAATTTTAACTTCGCACAAATCTTTTAGCTTATGTATAATTCCATCTATAATGATTACATTATCATTAAAAACTTTAGGTTTAATAGTTATTGTATCTTTGTTACTTAATATAATAGAACTTGATAATGAACTATAAAATCTATTGTGTACAGGTTCAATTTCAGTTAAGGCAATAACAGGTAAATTAGGCATAATAATTGGCCCATTAAGTGATTTATTTCTAGCAGTAGACCCAATTGGTGTAGTGACTAATATACCATTACCTTTGATAGACTCTAATAAAGAATTATTAATGTATACATCTAATTTAATTGCATATCATGAATTATATGAGAAATCATTGATACAGTAATGTACTTGTTTATCATAAGCAACTTCCAAGAGATCTAGATAATTATAGTTTTTTTCATTTTCAATATTTTTTAAATTTATATCTTTAATTAATGCACAACTGCTATAGAAACCAAGTGTACCAGCATTAATAAAAATTATTTTTATATCTTTAAATAAATACTTTGATACACTGTGCAGAAAGCTTCCATCACCACCAATAATAAATAAATATTCAAAGTCATGAGAATCAAAACAATGTTTAATTAATTTCTTTTTTAATTGGTTTTTGTATAATTTAGCTTTTTTATTATTTTCATCTATTAAAATGTAATACTTCATATTATTTATATTTTATCATTTAGTAGTTTTCATACTGTTTAAAATTAAATTTGATAGAAATTAACAAAAATTATATAAACGTATATATTACTAGTAATATATAAACAATAAAAATTAGCAAATTAGCAAAAAAAGTGATAGTTTGCTAAAAAAAGTTTTATAATATTTGTATAAGCAATATATAGGAGGTTTATTATGGCAAAAGAAATTATTTTAGGTATTGATTTAGGTACTACCAATTCCTGTGCAGCTATTATGGATGGTAAAACACCTAAAGTTTTAGAAAATCCAGAAGGGAAAAGAACAACTCCTTCAATTGTATCTTTTAAAAATGATGAAATCTTAGTAGGTGATGTTGCAAAACGTCAAATGATAACTAATATTGATACAATTGCTTCAATTAAAAGATATATGGGTACTGACCATAAAGTTAAAATTAAAGATAAACAATATACACCACAAGAAATAAGTGCCAAAATTCTAACATATATTAAAAATTTTGCAGAACAAAAAGTTGGCCAAAAAATTAAAAAAGCAGTAATTACAGTTCCAGCTTATTTTAACGATGCAGAACGTCAAGCAACAAAAGATGCTGGTAAAATTGCAGGGCTTGAAGTATTAAGAATTATTAATGAACCGACAGCAGCTGCTTTAGCATATGGACTTGAAAAAGCAGATAAAGAAGAAAAAATTCTTGTATACGACTTAGGAGGTGGTACATTTGATGTTTCTATTCTTGAAATGTCTGGTGGAACTTTCGAAGTATTGGCAACTAGTGGTGATAATCGTTTAGGTGGTGATGATTGAGACCAAACAATTATTGATTGAATGATTCAAGAATTTAAAAAACAATATAGTGGTGTTGATATAACAAAAGATAAAATGGCAATGCAAAGATTTAAAGATGCTGCTGAAAAAGCTAAAATTGAATTGTCAGGTACAACAACAACTCAAATTATGCTTCCATTTATATCAATGAATGCTGATGGACCAATCAACTTTGAAATTGAATTAACAAGAGCTAAATTTGAATCACTATCAAAAGATTTATTAGAAAGAACAAAAAAACCTGTTGAAGATGCAATTAAACAATCAAAATTAGATAAGTCACAAATTGACAAAGTATTACTTGTTGGTGGTTCAACAAGAATGCCAGCAGTTCAAGAGCTTGTTAAAAAATTAACTGGTAAAGAACTAAACAAATCTATTAACCCAGATGAAGTTGTTGCATTAGGTGCTGCTATTCAAGGAGGAGTTTTATCAGGTGAAGTTGAAGATATCTTACTACTTGATGTTACGCCTTTAACATTATCAATTGAAACTTTAGGTGGTGTGGCTACTCCACTAATTAAAAGAAACACTACAATTCCAGTTTCTAAATCACAAATATTCTCAACAGCAGTTGATAACCAACCAGCAGTTGATGTAAAGGTTGTTCAAGGTGAAAGACCATTAGCTAAAGATAATAAATTACTAGGCGACTTCACTTTAAGTGGTATAGAACCAGCACCAAAAGGTCATCCACAAATTCAAATTACATTTAATATTGATGCTGATGGTATTATTCATGTTTCAGCAAAAGATTTAAAGACTAATAAAGAAGCTGAAATTACTATAAAAGATAGTAATGGATTATCACCAGAGGAAATAGAAAGAATGGTGAAAGAAGCTGAAGAACATAAAGAACAAGATGAAAAAATTAGAAAAGAAAAAGAAGTAGCTAACAAAGCTGATTCATTAATTTCAATGTTAAAAGAAGGATTAGAAAAAGAAGGTGCTAAACTTTCTGAGGATCAAAAGAAACAAACACAAGAACAAATTGACGAGTTAGAAAAATTAAAAGAAGCTAAAGAATGAGATAAATTAAATGAAAAAATTGAATTCTTTGAAAAAGCAGCTCAACAATTTGCTAATATGCAATCTGAATCTGATGATTCTACTAAAACAACAACAATTGATGAAGATGATAAGAAATAATTAATTTTTAAAATTTTTAATTTAATTATTAAGTGCTTTACTTTTATAAATAAAAGGAAGCACTTTTTAATTTTTTATAGACCTTAAAATTATTTGATTTTTTAAAACTTATGATTATAAAAATTAACAATGACTTGCTTTCTATCTTTTATAATAACTAAATACTAATTATTTTATTTATATATGATAATAAACATCTATATTTTTAAAAATTTAATTAAAATAAAAATATGAATAATGCACTTAAACTTGAAGATGTATCATCGTACTTTATATCAACAATATTAAATATCATCTTTTTGATAGCTTTTTTTTCTATTTTATATTTAGTTATCAAAACCTTTGAAAAGAGTAACTTTTATAATAATTTAGTTAACAAAAGAAAGTATTCAGAATTACTATACAATATTGTAGTAGGTTTACTTGTTAGTTCTATTGGTGCTTGATATCTTAAGTTTAATGATTGGAACATCACACTATACATAATCAGCTTAATGTCCTTTAGCTATTTTTTTAAAAAACCTTTTTTATTTGCAACAATCCCATTAACTTTACTTTTTATTATTTTATATTTTTTTTATAACTATAATTCACAAATTCAAACATCTTTTTATTATTTAATTCTTAATTTGATTCTATACATTTTATGAATGGCATGATCAATTGCCACTTTATTTATAAAATTAAAAAATAATTTAATTTTTGTTTTTATTTTATTTAATTCATTATTAACAAGTGCTTTAATAATCATTCCAGTATTGGTTACTCAAGTAATTAATAAACTTGTAAGTATCGACATTTTTTCATTTATTTTTAATTTTCTTTTTTATCTCATAATCAGCATTAGTTCCTATGGGATTTTTAAACTTATTGAGAGATTTATTAAAAAAACAGATGATATAAGTAAGAATATTTCTTATAAAGATGGATTTATTATTGAAAAATATGCAATGAGTTCAATAGAAAAATATATTAAAAATAATAATATTAATCATGCTTTAATTGTTAAGTTTATGATTGAGGGACTAGAAACATTAATTCAAAATTTTGGTTCTTCATATGCAACAAGCATTAGAAAGAAAGTATTAGAAAAAATTAAATCAAAATTAAATAATTATTCACCACTTTTTTATTTACAAAAAAATAATACAGAATATTTCTGTATCATAAAAATTGAAGATATTAGAAAAATAGATTTACAAGTATTTAAAAAAGGGAATCAATTTATTAATAGAAACAAAGATGATTATTTATCGTTTTTACAACAATCTGTTAAAGACTGTATTGATGAATTAAAAAGAGAAGATATTTTTATTGATATTACATGTTTAGTTTCAATTTATGGAATTACTACAAATAATATTGAAGATATTAATCATAACTTGTCGAAGATTAAAAATATAGATACATCAAAAAATTTAAATAATATTTTATATATTGATTCATATAAAAGTTATAACTATGTAAAAAAGAGCCCAAGTGATATCTTAAGTGATTATGGTTTATTTAAACCAAATGATATTAGTATAAAACTAATTAAAGAAAAAATTAAAAATAAGCATTATTATACAATAGATGCAATTTGTATCAAACCATTCTTTACAAATAAACAGGAAATAATTAATCATTCTCCAGATCAAAATATTAAGAATGCTATAACATCTCATATATCTGCAAAAGCATTAATAGAATATAAACATAATTTTAATTTATATAATCAGGCTAAATTACTTATAGATTATCCAAAATCTTATATTGATGATAGTGATTTTAATATAAATACTTTTTTATCAAAATTAAAATCCTATGGATTATCACTTGATCATTATTGTTTATCTATAATATTTGATAACCAGGATATAAGCCAAAACTTTATTAATAAAATAAAACAATTAGCCTTGCAAGGTTTATCAATATCATTTACAAATGTTCAAAAAATATCAAAAAGTCAAAATATTTTAAAGAGTAAAGCATTAGGTATTGAATTTATAAGATTTATTTAAAATCATAAAAATATAAATTATTTATTAAAATAAGTATGTTATAGGAGGGTAATATGGCAAAAATAAGAAAAAAAGAAAATAGCTTATTAGATATTATAAATAAGTCATATAACTCTCTAAATATTAATTACTTAATTAAGGTATTAAAAAATAAACAAACTACTGAAATTATTGATACCTTAAATAATATTGATGATGCTAAAGCAATAATTTTTGCTATTATTGCAGCTGAACAAACAAGACCACTAAGATTGATTACCAGTTTAAATTATGAAAAACAAGATCTAGTATTTGAATATTCATCAAACTTACAACTAAAAAAAATATTAAAAAATCTATATCCAGATCAAATAACAAATCTATTGCATGAGCATGAAAAATATTCTAAGCAAATATATTTATCTATTGACAAAGAAACAAGAAAAGAAGTAAATAAAATTGAAAGTTATGATGATGATGAAATTGGTAGAATTATGAATCCCAATGCAATGTCATTAAGAGCAAGTTGAAGTATATCAAAAGCAATTAATTATGTTAAATCAGAATATCAAGACTCTGAGATATCAAGTACCTTATTTGTTATAGATCGAAACAAGAAATTAATTGGTGTAGTAACAATTCATGATTTGTTCTTTGCCAAAAAAGCAAATAATAAAGTCATTAATATTGTAAATACCAATGTAATTAAGATCAACCATAAAGATTCAATAGAGGACGTAATTAATATTTTTGATAAATATGGATCAACAAACCTGCCAGTAGTAAATTCTAAAGATGTTTTAATAGGTTTTATTAGAAACGTTGATATCTCAGCTGCTATGCAAGATGAGACAACTGAGGATATTTACAACATGTATGGTATTACTGAATTAAGAACTCCATATTTACATTCTCCAATATGAAAAATTGCAAGATCAAGAATTCTATGATTAACAATTCTAATGATAATGTCTACATTAACTAGTTTTGTTTTAGATAGTTTTCAACACCTTGGAGATGTACTGACAATGGGAATATCAACTACCTTATTAGTTCCTTTATTGCCAGTTTTAACTGGAACATCAGGAAATGCTGGATCACAAGCTTCTGCATCTATCATTAGATCTTTATCAATAGGAGAAATTACCAAAAAAGAATATTGAAAGGCGATATTAAAAGAATTACAAGTTGGGATTTTAATCGGTCTTATCTTAGCAGTCATCAATTTTGTTAGATTGCTTATATATTATGCAATATTAAAAGGTAGTAATCATGATATATTTAATTCAATAAACCCAACAACTGATTATAATTGAGTTTATTCAAGATTAACTATTATTGCCGCTACAACATCATTAACTTTATTTATATCAATTATTATTTCTAAATTATTAGGTGCTTGTTTGCCAATTCTTGCAACTAAATTCAAAATAGATCCAACAGTAATGAGTGCACCAATATTAGCTACTATCCTAGATGTAGTTACAACTACAACATTATTTGGTATAGGTATTGGTATAATAAGTGCCACTATAATGTAAAGGAAATATATGAAAAGTTATGATGTAGTTATTGTTGGAGCAGGGCATGCAGGATTAGAAGCAGCTTTTGCATGTAATAAAAGAAATTTAAAAACAGCTTTAATAACATTAGATGAAAATTCAATAGGATTAATGCCATGTAATCCAAGTATTGGTGGTCCTGCAAAAGGTATAGTAACAAGAGAAATTGATTGTCTAGGTGGAATTCAAGCAATAGCTAGTGATGCCAATCAATTACAAATGAAATTATTAAATACATCCAAAGGCCCTGGGGTATGAGCTTTAAGGGCTCAAATTGATAAGGTAGAATATCATAAGTGGTTTTTAAAAGAACTTAAAAAAACAAGTATTGACTTATTATTAGAAGAAGTAATTAGTATTCATATAAAAAATAATGTTGTGTGTGCAGTTGAAACAAGTAAAAACAAAATTAATACTAAATATATTATTATTACAACTGGAACTTATTTAAGATCCATCACTCATAAAGGTGATGATTCTCAAAATGAGGGGCCTGATGGATTAAAAAATGCTAATCATTTATCAAAATCACTTACTAATCTTGGTTTTAAATTAATAAGATTAAAAACTGGAACTCCAGCAAGAATTAAAAAAGATAGTATTGATTACAAAGGGCTACAAATCGAATCAGGAACAGATCATAAATTATGCTTTAGTCATTTTAATCAAAAATATTTAGATATTGATAAACAACTTCCTTGTTATATTATTCATACTAATGCAAAAACACATAAAATAATTAATGACAATTTATCAAAGTCTGCAATGTATGGTGGAATGATATCAGGTATTGGACCTAGATATTGTCCATCTATTGAAGATAAAGTTGTTAAATTTAGTACTAAACCTAGACATCAAGTTTTTATTGAACCAGAATCATTAAGTCTTGACACAATGTATTTGGGTGGATTTTCTACATCTATGCCTATCGATATTCAAGATGCGATGATAAGAACATTACCAGGAATGAAAAATTGTATCATTGAAAAATATGGATATGCAATTGAATATGATGCAATAGATCCAACTCAATTAAAGAAAACACTAGAATCTAAAAAAATTAAAAACTTATATTTTGCAGGACAAATAAATGGAACCAGTGGTTATGAAGAAGCTGCAGCACAAGGATTGATAGCTGCAATAAATGTTGCAAATAATTATGATGGATTAGAACCTTTAGTTTTAAAAAGACATGAATCATATATAGGGGTAATGATAGATGATATCACTACCAAAGGGGTAACTGAACCATATAGATTACTTACTTCAAGAGCAGAATATAGATTAAATTTACGAAATGATAATGCGGATGAAAGACTTTTAAAAATCGGATATGATAATAAAATGATAGAAGATAAAAATTATCAATTATTTTTAGAAAATCAAAAACTAATTAATGATGCTATTACCTTTTTGAAATCAAAAACAATTGGTATGTATTACAAAGTATTAAATTGTGAAACATCAAAAACAAATCAATCACTTTACGATTTTATTAAAAGACCTGAAGTTAAATCTTGTGATGTTTTAAAGTTAACTAATTATCAAAACTATAAAAAATTTACAGATGAATTATTTATGAAGTTAGATATTAAGATAAAATTTGAAGGTTATATTAAAAAACAAGAAGAAGAAATCTCTAAAATAAAGAATCTTTCTAAAATTAAATTAGACAGTATATCAGATTATAGTGAGGTTGATAATTTGTCACTAGAAGCAATCGATAAACTTAATAAACATCAACCTGATGATTTGGATCAAGCATCAAAAATAAGTGGGATTAATATTGCTGATATTATAAATTTAAAACTATATATCGATAAGAGGAAAAAATAATGATATTAAAAGAGTTTATTGAGATTATAAATAACCAATATGATGTTAATCCTATTTTTTTTGATCAAATAGAAATATATAAAAATTTCTTGCAATCTCAAAACAAACTATATAACTTAACTAGGTTAGATGATGATGAAATTATTTATGAAAAATATTTTTATGAATCAATTGAACCTTTTTTTAAGGTTAATCTTAAAAATAAAAAGATTCTAGATATTGGTTCAGGTTCAGGAATTCCAGGAATTGTTTTGAAACTTTTAGAACCTAGTATTGAATTAACAATTATTGAATCAAACATTAAAAGAGTTAATTTTTTGAACCAGTTAATAAAAAAATTAAATTTAGAAAAAGTTTATATTCTTTATCAAAGAGCTGAAACAAATTGAAAAGATTTGCAAAATCATTTTGATATTGTCACCTCTAGAGCAGTTTCTAATTTAGGTTCTACTCTTGAAATATCTTGCCAATATACTAAAATTGGTGGATTAATTATAGAACCAAAATCACATAACTATGAAAACGAATATAAAAAGGTTATTAATAAATTGGATGATTATGGTTTAATTTTAAGTAGTATAAATACATATAAGTATTCTTCAGTTCTTATATTTGAAAAAATCAAGAATGCAAATGAAGCATATCCTAGAGAATGAAAAGATATTATAAAGGAATATAAGTAATGAAAACAAAAATTATTAGTTTTTTTTCATTAAAAGGTGGAGTTGGTAAAACAACTTCATGTGCTAATATTGCAGTTGCATTAGGAAAGGCAAATCTAAAAATTCTATTAATTGATTTTGATACCAATAATAATCTAAGTCAATATTTCACCAAAAAAATTAAACATGTTGATGGAATTAAAAAAATTTTAGAAAACCCTAAAAATTTAAATAATGTTATTAATAAAGAAATTACAAATAATGTCGATTTAATTTCTTCGTCATTGGATTCATCATTTATTATGATAAATCAATGAAAAGAGGAGTATGAAAAAAATCTAATTATTTGCTTAAATGAATTAAAAAGCAAATATGATCTTATTTTTATTGATTTATCAGCTAGTTGAAATTTACAAAATCAAATTATTCTTTCCAATTCAGATTCAATCCTATGACCAATTATATGTTCTCCATTTGCAGTAAATTCTATTAATACAACTTTAAATGCTATCAGAAATGTACAAACAACAACAAATCCAAATTTAAAAATTGAAGGTGTATTTATTAATTTTTTTGATAAACGTAAGAACAATATGATGGTGTTATATTCAGAGATATCTAAAATTTTTGGTTCAGGATTGTATAATACAATTATTCCACAAGATTTGTTAATTACTAAACTTCAACAAGAAAATAAAACTATTGTTGAATATGCTAATTGAAAACCAACAGCAATTGCTTTTTGTGATTTAGCACAAGAAATTATTGAAAAAATAAAAAAGGAGTAATATGTCAAATAAATTATTGGATGAACTTAAATGAAGAGAAATATTTAATAATGTTACAAGTGAAGAAAGATTAGACCAAATTGTTAAAAATAAAGATGGAGTTTATATTGGCTTTGATCCTAGTGCAATTTCTTTACACTTAGGTAATTATGTAATGATACGTGTGCTTAAAATAATGAAGCAACATGGATTGAAAACATATGCTTTAGTTGGTGGAGCAACTGGTATGATTGGTGATCCAAGTGGGAAGTCAAGCGAGAGAAATTTACTAGATGCTGATACAATTTTAAAAAATAAAAAGAATATTGCTCTACAACTTAAAAAATATGCAGATGTCGATGAAATAATAGATAATTATGATTTTTATTCAAAAATGAATTTTTTAGATTTTCTAAGAGATGTGGGTAAACATATCAATGTTAATTATATATTAGAAAAAGAAACCGTTAAAACTAGATTAGAAACAGGTATTTCTTTTACTGAATTTAGTTATACACTGATTCAAGGTTATGATTTTGTAAAATTATACAATGATAAACAAATATATTTACAAGTAGGTGGTAGTGATCAATGAGGAAATATTACTACTGGTTGTGAACTAATTAGAAAGTTTAATGGAGATAACAACAAATCATGTGGGTTAACCATTAATCTCCTATTAAAGTCTGATGGTAAGAAATTTGGAAAATCAGAAAAGGGTGCTATTTTTTTAGATAAAAATTTGACACCACCATATGCAATGTATCATTTTTTAATTAATCAGCATGATAATGATTTAGAAAAGTTATTTAAGTTTTTAACAAACTATAGTGAAAATGAAATTAAAAAAATAATTAATGAACACCAAAAAGATCCTAAAAAAAGATATGGACAACAAATGTTAGCTAAAGAAATCATTAAAGATATTCATGGATTAGAAGAATATAAAAATGCAGAAAATATTTCAAAATCATTATTTAATGAAGATTATTCTAAATTAAGTGAGAACGATTTATTGGACGCTTTTAAAGGTATAGAAAGCTATACATTAAAAGAAAATAATGTTGCAATAATTGATTTATTAACAAATTCAGGTTTCATGAAATCAAGAAGAGAAGTTAGAGATTTAATTAATCAAAATGGTTTAAGTATTAATGGGAATAAGATAAATGATGAAAATTATCAAATAAATAAAGAAAATGCTTTACACAAAAAATATTTCATTATAAAAAAAGGAAAGAAAACATTTTATTTGATAAAGGTTCACAATGCTAAATAAATATAAACTATATGATACCCATGCTCACTATAATTCAATTGAATTTAATCAATCCATAGATGAAATTTATCAAGAACTAGAACAAAATTGTATCATGACCAATGTTATTGGAACAGATATTGATGATTCAATCAAAGCAATAGAAATTGCAAAAAAATATAAAAATGCTAGAGCATGCGTTGGTATACATCCAACTACTCAAATTGAAAATTTAGACGATTGTTTAACTAGATTAGAAGAAATAGTTAAAACAAATATTGAATACATTGTAGGTATTGGTGAGTGTGGATTAGATTATTTTTATGATAATTCAGAAAAGGAAAAGAAAAGACAACATCTTTTATTTAAAAAACAAATTGAATTATCAATTAAATATAGCAAACCATTAGTGTTACACATAAGGGATGCTCATTCTGATGCAATTAAAATTTTAAGTGAATACAATCTTAATAAAGTGATTATCCATTGCTTTACTGGTTCATTAGATGATGCTTTATTTTATCAATCACAAGGATATTATGTTTCTTTTTCAGGAATTATCACGTTCAAAAAATCACAAGAAATGAAAAATATATGTCGACAACTTGACCTTAATTTGATATTAACTGAAACTGATTTACCATGATTATCACCAGAACCAGTAAGAGGAAAAACAAATTCGTCATTAAATCTAAAATATATCAACCAAGTAATTTCTGAATTACATTCTATTGATATTGATATAATAAATAATAAGTTATTTGATAATGCAAGAAAGGCCTTTAATCTAAGAGATGATTAAAATAAATAATCAAAATAATGATGTTAAGGAATTACAAAAACTAAATCAACCACACGAAGGATCAAAAGTTCTTAGATTGGGTGATGATAATTTAGTTATTGATGTTGAAAATGTTGAAAAAATATATACTACAAATTCTCTAGCAACTAGAATACTAAAAGGTGTTAGTTTAAAAATTTATCAAGGAGAATTTGTAGTTGTACTTGGGCCATCAGGTTCAGGCAAAACCACACTAATGAACATCATTTCTGGATTAGATAGAGCAACTAAAGGTAAAGTTAATGTGCTTGGTTCTAATTTAATTAATATGAACGATGACCAATTAACAGTATTTAGAAGAATTAATATAGGTTATATATTTCAACAATATGGATTAATACCAAATTTAAAGGTTAAAGAAAATGTTGAAGTTGGATTATATTTAAAAGAAAGAAATTTGAAAGAATTATCAAAAAATAAAAATAATGAAATTAAAGAAATTGATGAAAGTATAAATGAATTAAAAGAATCATTGAATAATAATGAATCTATTAATTCAAAAAATAAAGATAATTTAATTTTAGAAGATTTTTATAATTTTGTTTTACATACTACAAACTACTCTTTTAATATATATAATTGAAACGAAATAATTGATTATTGTAATCTTTCATGGTCATATAATAAAATTGAAGGTTTATGCTACAACTTTACTGTTTTTGATAATATGTATACAAGTAATCTATACTATGTTTTTTTAAATAGTAATAAAAATGATTTATACCAATATGTTGAACAATACCGCCAATCATGAATAAATCAAGTTAATGATCGTTTTCAAAAAGAAATTAATAAAGATAGTGAAACCGATATCAATAAAATTTTATCTACACTAGGAATTGAAAAAATAGCGAATAAGTATCCAAATCAGCTATCTGGTGGTCAGCAGCAAAGAGTGTCAATAGCTCGATCATTTGCTAAAAATCCATCTATATTATTTGCAGATGAACCAACAGGTGCAGTAGATCTTGAAATGACTGATGTAATATTAAAAGCTTTTAAAGAGATAAATACTAAATATAATACAACCATTATTATTGTTACTCATAATCCAGATATTGCAAAATTAGCTACTAAAGTTGTTTATTTCAAAGACGGATATATTGAAAATATTATTGAACAAACACCAATAAATTATTATTAAATGGTAATTTAATCATTAGTTATTTACTATTTTTTGAGAAAATAATAAGAATTTTATTATAATTATATATATTGACTATGTAATTTAGGAGATAAAAGAAAATGGGATTTTTTAGTAAAAAAGATAAATCAAATAAAAGTGATGTAGCTACAACTAGTGCGACACCAACAATTGGTGCAGCACCTAGTTCAATGCCTACACCTCCAGGAGCACCACTTCCACCAATGGCTCCGCCAATGTCACCAAGTACCTCCAGGAGCACCACGTCCACCAATGGCACCAGGTTCAGCTCCAACTGCACCTTTATCACCATCACCAAGTCCAGCTGCTCCAGCAGGTTTTGGAGTTCCTAGACCAATGACTCCTACACCAAATAGTCCTGTGTCATCTCCTTCATTTGGTCCTAGTGCACCATCATCTCCAAGTTTCAATACTCCTAGACCAATGGAATCAAATACTTCAACAAGTATGAAAGCAAGTGATCCATATGCACAAATGGGGTTAAAACCAACAAATTTAGGTGGTGGTAATAGAAATATTGTTTATGATATGAATATTGATGAATTATCATCTATTCTTGATATTGATTTAGAAGCTGGTAGAGTTCCAAAAGAAACATTCGGATCAAACCCAGATGTTGCAGCAGTTAAATCTTATATTAATAGATTATCAATAAGAAAACAAGAATTATTAGCAATTGAATCACAATTAAAAGCTAGAAAACAAGAATTAGAATCTAAGTTACCTAAAAAGAAAAGTTCAACAAAGAAAAAAGCTAAACCAGCATTAACATCTAAAACTGGAAGTTCAACTGCTGTAAAAACTACTGAAAAGAAAAAACCAGCTGCAAAAAAACCAGAAAAACCAGAAATTCCAAAAACACAAAAACATAAAATCATTACACTTAAAGAATTTGATGATTACAACTATGATAAGAGAAGAAAAGATTGACATAAATTAGCTGGTTATAACGAAAAGCAAGAAGTGTGTTCAATATGTAAAGATGATGATAATTGAACATCAATTAAATTAAATAATGGTAACCATATTTGTTATTTCTGTTGAATTAAGAAACCAACAACTGCTTCAAGAAAAGCTGTTCAAGCAACAAAAAGTGTAGAAAAGAAAGTTACTGCACCTGTTGTTCAAAAAGAACCAAAAAAGAACATTAAAAATGCTAAATATAATTCAACTGGAAAAGGTAAAGAATTATATGAATACGCAAAGAGTGCTGAAACAAGAACACAACTAAAAACAACTAAAGTTGGTAGTTCTTCATCAAAGAAATCAACAGCAAAAAAACCAGCTACAAAAAAACCAACAGCTAACAAAAAACCAACACCAAAAAAAGCTAAAGCAAAAAGTAAAACTAAGAAAAAATAAGATTATTAAAAATAATAAATAAAAAATTATAGTTTGTAGGCTATAATTTTTTATTTTTATAAAATTCTTTATATATAATATAAATGCAAACGGCTAATTGCTGCATTAAATGTAGAGGAAAGTCCATGCTCGCACAATCTGAGATGATTGTAGTGTTTGTGTATAATTAAAAAATAAGTTATAGCACATTTAGTGACGTCTGTTAGATAATCTCAAGTAGATTAAATAACTATAAAAGTGCCACAGAGACGAGTATTCAAGCGATTGAAGAGATGAAACGCGGTAAACACCACAAGCGAGAAACCTAAATTTTGGTAAGGGAATTGTTGCGTTCAAATTCAAGAACAAAACGAAACTGTAAAGTTAGATAAATAATTAGCGCTCTTTTTAGAGAACAGAACATGGCTTATAGTTTGCATACAAAAATCCTAGTTTCTAGGATTTTTTTAATGTAAAGGTAAAATACTAGCTAATACTTAGCGAAAATGAGCCCTACTTATAAAAATTAACATATTTAGCATTTCTTCCTAATAATATATGTATTAGGAGAACATTATGGCAAGAA
>CASESV010000019.1 GCA_949290735.1 uncultured Mycoplasmataceae bacterium | reverse complement strand
ATCAAAAAGATATTGATAATGCCATTAAAAATACAATGGCAACTAATCCTGCAAAAGTTGTTATTCTATATGATTTAATGGGAAATATTATTAATCCTGTTAAAATTGATTACATCTAATATTAAAAGTATTAACTAGATATATAATATTTTGTGTAGGAGAGTTGCTAGCTACTCTTGATGTAGAATAATATAGCATTACTAGAATTTTAGAACCAATTGATGTAGTATTCATTATTGAGTCATGAAAATTATTATCTTTTAGATATTATAAAAGCTTTGACACAAATAAAAATTGATGAGACATAAGATCTAAAATATTTATATAATATTCATAAGAAGTATCAAAAAAATAGTTTTATCTTTAATAATTTCACTATCACTAAAATCATTAACTAAAATATCTAACTTTTTCTAATTAAACACTTCGTCTATATATGTTTTATTGAATCAAGATTAGATGTATCTAAATGAACAGATTTTATCTCTAAGCTTGGATATCGATTAATTATTGAATTAGCCAAATCTTTATTTGTACTACTAAATAAACTATTATTACCTTTTATGCTATAGCTTCAAAGTACAGGAAGAACTATCAGTGACATTATTATTTAATTTCGTAATTTAACTCCTTTAAAAGATTTTCAATTGCATCCGATAATACTTTATACACTTCATCAAAATCACCAGTATACCAAGGATCTGGAACCTCATTATATCCTAGTGAACTATACTCTACCATTTCATGTACTTTATTTTTGTACTTACTAAATTTAGATAAAACATTCTTGTAATTATTTTTATCCATTACTATAATATAGTCACTTTTATCTACGAGTGTTTGATTAATTTCTTTAGAAATAAAACCTAATGAATCTATTCCATATTTATTTAATATAGATTTTGTACCCTTATGCATACCTTCTCCATTATGATAGCCACTAGTACCACAACTATTAATTTTAATATTTGATAATTTATTTTTTTTAATTATATCTTTTGCGATAAATTCAGCCATTGGAGACCTACAAATATTACCTAAACAAACAAATAAAATGTTCATATTTTTATAATTCCTGACCATATTTTTATTATATTAAAAAACATACTTTTAAAAATAGAAAAATATATTTAAAAAATACATTTTTTATGCTTATAATTTTTATTGTAAAAAATTTTAATTTTTTAAGGAAGAGGTGAAGCCAAAATTGAAAAATAACTTAATTAGTTTTGTTGACCTTAGAAAGGTCTATGATAACAATTATGTTGCTGTAAAAAAATTTAACTTAGATATAAACAAAGGTGAATTTGTAACTCTTTTAGGTCCTTCAGGTTGTGGTAAAACTACTGTTCTTAGAATGTTAGCAGGTTTTGAAACACCAACACAAGGACGTATTTTATATAATGGTATTGATATTAAAGAAGTATCAGTACATGATAGACCAACAGCTACTGTTTTTCAAGATTATGCTTTATTTCCCAATATGACAGTTAAACAAAATATCGAATATGGACTTAAAGTGATGAGAGTCCCATCTGATGATTTAACTGACGATATAAAAAGAAAGGCAGAAAATCTTTACAAAGATTGTCTTAAAAAATCACAAGCAAAAATTAAAACAATTAATAAACAAAGAAAAGAAATAGAAAAAGATTTAGATAAATGTGATCGAGAATATGAAAAGAAAAAAGGATGAGCAGAGTTTAAGAAAATGCGTCATTCTGAATTTGCTTTGATGATTAAAAAATTAACAAACGAGTTATATAAAACATACGGTGAGGATTTTGTTTCAAAACAATCATATTGAAATGAATTCAAAATGAAATTAAATATTTTGCTCTTTAAGATGCACACATCTTTTAGATTTGATGTTTCCACAAAAGGAATGAATGATATTGAAAAAGAAATTTTAAGAATTTCAAAGATCTATAGTGCAAAATGTTTATTAGATAAAAAATATGATAATCTTAAATACAAGTATAACAATTTAGATTTCGATATTTCATATTGACAAAACTATCCAACCCTTCAAAAGGAAAAATATTTAAATAATAATGCAAGTAGAAAATTAACTAAACAAGAAATTAATGAGAGATCAGAAAAAGTAATTAATTTAATTGGTTTAAAAGGTAAAGAACTTTCTATGCCACACGAACTTTCTGGTGGGATGCAACAAAGGGTTGCATTAGCAAGAGCTATTGTCATTGAACCAGAAATTATTTTATTAGATGAACCATTAAGTGCTTTAGATGCTAAAGTTAGATCACAAATGCAAAAAGAAATGAAGCGTCTTCACAATGAATTAAAAATTACCTTTATCTTAGTTACCCATGACCAAGAAGAAGCATTAATGCTAAGTGATAAAATTGTTGTAATGTCTCAAGGACAAATTGAACAGGTTGGTTCACCTAATCAAATTTATGATTATCCAGAAAATAAATGAGTTGCTAAATTTATTGGAAGAGCTAATTTTTTTGATGGTGTATTTATAGCTAATCAAAAAGTAAGTTTTTTAGGTTTAAAGCAAAAAGTTGAAAAGGTTTACAAGTTTAAAGATAATTCAAAAGTTACAGTTATGATAAGACCTGAAGATTTTGATGTTGTTGAAAAGGATAAAGGATATATTAATGTTGTTGTTGAATCAATTGAATATAAAGGATTATTATGAGATATTAAATGTAAATTAAATAAACAAACAATTTATGTCGAAGGGGTTAATAAATTTGAGGTGGGTTCAGTAGTAGGTTTAAAGTGAGACACTGAAGATATTCATGTAATTAGAGGTAGAAAAAATGCGAACTAATACTACTATCAATATTACAGAGAAAATCAATAATAAGCAAATATCAATAAAAAAATTAGATTGAAAAAAAACTAGCTTGTGATTACCTTTTCTTTTATTAAGTTTAATAATGGTTATTATTCCATTGCTTATTGTTTTAATTACAGCATTTATTCCTGTAGAAGGATACACAGTTGGTGATAATTGAGTAATTTTAAATTCTACCATATGAGAAAAAATAGCTAAATCTCTTTGGATATCAATAGTTTCTACATTAATATGCTTACTAATATCATATCCTTTCTGTTATTTCTTAACCCAATTTAAAAGTAAATGGTTAAAAAGAATTGTCTTTACTATTGCAACAATGCCAATGTGGTTAGGATCTATGATTATCTTAATAAGTTTAAAATTGGTTTTAGATAAAATTAATGGATCTATAAATAGCACTTATGGGGATTTCTATACAATTATTGGGATTGTATATTTATATATTCCATTAATGATGATCCCTCTTTATAACACATTAGAACAACTTCCTCAAAATTTAATTAATGCATCAAAAGATTTAGGTAGGGGCCATATTTATACTTTCTTTCATGTTGTTATTCCGTTTTCAAAGTATGCATTAATTTCTGGAATATCTATGGTTTTACTGCCTTCAATGTCAGTAGTAGCTGTTCCTCAATTTTTGAATAATAGTCCTAATGGGTCATTAATTGGTGATATTATTATGAATCAAGGATTACAAGCTACAGATAGTAATATAGCTTTAGCAAGAGTATGTGTTTTAAGTGTAGTTGTAAGTATTATTATGTTTTTAGTATATATGTTAATTGTTTCAACCCCTAAAATTTGAAATCAAATAATGAGATTAAAAACAAGAAAGGAGCTATTAAAACATGAAAAGTAATTTTTCTAAATGATTGAAAAAATCATATATAGCTATTTTACTTTTAGTTATATATGTTCCATTAGTATTTACTGTTATCTGGTCATTTGCTAATGAAAGTGCTAAAGGCAATATTGTTCCAAATCCAGATTCATGAGGATTTCAAAACTACTTAACACTTTTTACTGATAATGAGTTTTTAAATAGTTTATTAAATACACTTATTATTGTTTTATTTGTTACTCCAATATCAGTTTCTATTGCTACTATAACTTGTTATGCTGTGTGAAATAATAAAAAGAGTTTTGAAACAGTCAATCAAGGACTAAGCAAGATTAGTATGGTTAATCCTGAAATTATTACTGGAATAAGTCTTACACTATTATTTGCTTCTACCTGACTTGCAATTGGTCTTGATATGGGATTCTTTACTATTATTTTGTCACATATATCGTTTTGTACTCCATATGCAATTATTTCCATATATCCTCGAATGCAAAAATTTAAAAAGAATTTAATTGATGCATCAAAAGATTTGGGATATAGTGGTATTAAAACATTCTTTAATATTGTTATTCCCTATTTAATGCCTTCAATAGTTGGGGCTATTGCATTAGTTGTTGTAATGTCATTTGATGATTTTATTATTACTAATTTAGTTAGAGGAAGAGTTAACACAGTTTCAACTGAAATGTATTTGATGAC
Organism: uncultured Mycoplasmataceae bacterium; assembly: GCA_949290735.1. Lineage (GTDB taxonomy): Bacteria > Bacillota_I > Bacilli_A > Mycoplasmatales > Mycoplasmoidaceae > Mycoplasma_L. Next base: position 11,836 of record CASESV010000019.1, on the reverse strand, counting down.
CAAAGGGATTAAAGCATGAGCAGTTTCCTTTGCATCAATATTAATTATTATTTTTATTATCTTTATTAGTATTAAAAGTTTTATCTTGTATCGTAAAAACAAAAAACAAAAAGATAAACAAATTTCAAAGATGTTTAAAATTAAGGGTATTGGTAATGAAAAAAATATTTAATAAATTAATTAACAATAATTCTAAAAAATATTGAATAATAGGTTTGATTGTAGCTATTATTTTAGTTCCTATCATTTTATTAAGTGTTAGTTTAACAGTTAATAAAAGAGATTTTGTTTTAGCTAATTATCAATCATATATATCTCCTAGTGTTGAAAAAAAATTAGCTAAAGAATATGGATTATCTTTTGATAGTTTTGAAACTGTTGAAAATGCTAAAAAATTATTATCATCAAATACTGCAGATATTGTTGCCACAACTTCATATGAATTGGTAAATTGATATAATGATGGATTAATCCAAAAATTAGACTGATCAAAATTTAATATAGGTATTGATAGTGCAGCTGATGCTTTAAATTTATTTACAGATTCTGTACAAACAATTTTACAAAACTTTGATATTGATGGTGATGGAAATAAAGATAATTTATTAGAATATGGCATTCCTTATTTTATTCAAGATTTTATTTTTGCATATCGGGGTAGTGAAATTACAGAATTAACGAATGCTCAAAGTTGATCTCAAGCAATTGAAGTAATTAGTAATCATGATCGTTTCAAACCTGACTCAAAACCAAAATTAATTGCAGTTGATGATGCTAGAACGATGTATAGTATTCCAAGTGCAATGGAAAAAAATGGCGATATCAATCCTAACAAAAATGAAACAATTGAAAGTTTATCAAATACATTATATAAATTGTCAGATAGCATTAATAAGCTAGGTAATAATGCTATTAAATTTAATGCTGATGCCAATGCAGTTTTAAATGATTTAGCATCAAACAATGTTAATGGAGCTTTTTTATTTAATGGAGATGCATTATATGCTTCATATGGTGGCGATGATGAAATAACAATTAATGATGATGATTTTCATATAGTCAAACCAAATGACGCATTAGTTGCTCTTGATTTATTTGTATTTAATAAGAATATGACAAATAATAATTTAGATAAAGCATATCAAATTATTTCTGAATTATGCTTAAGCTTTAATGATTCAAATCCTGAAGATACTATGGTATATGAAAATTTTGATTATGTAAATTACACTTGCACCTTACAATCATTATATGAATATGTTAAAAGTAATTATTTTGATAATCAAGTACAAGAACAAATTTTTGAAATTAATAACATAAATAGTAATTCACTTGAAGTTTCTATTGATAATATAACTAAATCTAATTTAAGCTTTGCTTGAATTAACTTTAAAAATAAATTACATTAATATTTTATTTTTCTATGATTTTGCCTTCTTTGATTATATTTATCATTAATTTCTGGTTCATAACCAATAATATAGGCATTTATCTGCTTTTCAATGATGTTAACATTTGTTATTTTAACTTTTAGTTTTTGACCAAAACTAAACACTTTATTTGTTTTTGTTCCCATAATGATATTTGTCTCATTCACATATTTTCAAAAATCTTTTCCAATATCATTAATTTTAACTAATACTTCTATTGTATTATCTAATTCAATAAACATCCCGAATGGTTTGATGGTAGAAATTACTCCATTATATATTTCATTAATTTTATTTTTCATATACTGACAAAATTTTAATTGATTAACTTCTCTTTCAGTAGATATGGCAACAATCTCTTGATCAGTAAATTTATTACATAATTGTTCAAGTTCATTACAAAATTTACTTCTTTGTTCATCTGTATATGCTTGTCTATTAAATATATTCATTCAATATAATTGATGTACTACCATATCAGCGGATCTTCTGATTGGAGAAGTAAAATGAGAATAATTTTGTGAACTTAATCCAAAGTGTCCAATGTTTTTAATAGAATATTTAGCTTTTTGCATACATCGCAATAATAATTTACTTAACAAATTTATATTAGGATTATTTTTATTTTGATTAAGTCATTTAGCAATTGTTTTTGGAGTAATATTTTCAAAGTCATTTTTATTAATCATAAATCCTAATTTTTTAGCTTCAACAGAAAACATTTCTAATTTTTCTAACTTAGGATTTTCATGAGTTCTATAGATAAATGGTATGTTTAATTCTTTAGCTTTAATGGTAACTGCTTCATTTGCAGCAATCATAAAGTCTTCAATCATTTTCTGAGCAATCCCACGCTCATAGATTTTTATATCAATTGGTCAGCCTTTTTCATCAAGAATAATTTTAGGTTCTTTAATATCAAAATCAATATAGCCAGCTTCTTCTTTATTCTTTCTTAATATTTCATGAAGTTGTTTAGCATCATTTAGCATTAAATTTAAATCTTGATCTCATCCATTAGATCCATTAAAGTAGTTATTAACTTCATCATAGCTTAATCTTTTTTTTGATTTAATAATTGAAGGATAAACATTAATGTTATGATAATTACCATTTTGATCAACTTCTAAGTCACATGTCATACACAAACGTTCAACATTTGGATTTAATGAACATATGTTATTTGATAAAATATGAGGCAGCATTGGAATCACTCTATCTGTTAAATAAACAGATGTTGATCTATTACAAGCTTCAGTTCATAAAACTGAATCATATTTAACATAATGACTAACATCAGCTATACTTACACTTAAAAAGAAATTATTATTTGCTAATTTCTTTACATAAATAGCATCATCTAAATCCTTACTAGTTGCTGGATCGATAGTGATGATATTTCGATCTCTTATATCTTTTCTAATATCCTTGTTATCATATTCTACTTTACATTTATTTGCATAATCAAGTGCTTCTTGACTAAAATCAACTTTAATATCATTAGCAACAATAATTGATAAGATATCAACACCAGCATCATCTTTATGGCCAAGAATTCTTGAAACGTTACCATAAATGATATTATCTTTAAATTCTTTTATTTGAATTAATATTTTGTGTCCATTTGCTAAATGTTCAATATCTTGTAAAATAACTTTATAGTAATTTCGTGTATCATCCAGCTTTACATTATATTGGCTACCAATCAATTGAAATGTACCGACAACAAATTTTGTACTTCTTTCAATAATCTTTGTTACAACACCATGTTGAACATTAGCTTTAGTGAATTTATCTTTCATGTATTTAAATTCAACTAAATCTTCTGTAAGAGCTCCGTTTAAATTAATATTATTAATATAAGCTTCTCTATCTTTATCTGATTCATTATCACTAATGATTTTTACATAACCATCCAAATTAGAATTAATATGAATAATTCCTTGATAAGCTTGATTTAATAATTCATTGTTAATATAACCTTCAACTAATTTACCTGAATCTAACTTTTTAATATTTTTTGCTGCTATTAATTCATTTATTGCATCATATATGTGACTTTTATTACGATAATTTATATCTTTACAAACTTTTTCAACTAATATCCCAGCAGGAATTGGTTTAAATTCTTGCTTAATAATTTCTAATATAGATTTATAAATTATATCTTTATGATTCATTTAGCTATATTCCAAGAACAGCAAAAACAATGATTAATACTGTCACTACAATCATGGCAATAAACATAATAAATTGTAGAATCTTTACTAAACCTCTATCTTTTGTCTTTTTAAAAATTTCAAGATCTTGACCTGAAAGGTTAGAAAAACCAGATGAGCTTCCAGAAGCACTTAGTAGCAATCCAAGAATAATACATATTAAGCATACTAATAAAATAATTACTGCTGTTGTCATAATACATAATATTATATAATATTTACATGGATAAAAAGTCTAAAAGAAGTTTTTTTGTAAAACATAAAAAGCTTATTAAATTTGAAAAATACTACCATTCTGACAAATGAGTTATCTTTTCAACACAAGAATATATTGTTTTAAATAATAAAATTTTTAACCTATTTTTTAATTTAGATCTAATGAATTATCAAAAGACATTTAAAAATATGGTATTGAATAAAAAGATTCTTTTAATAGGTACAAGAAGTGAAATTATCAATATATATAGGTGATTACAAACCAAAACTAAAAAAGTTTATGTATCATATATTATATAGTATTATATAGAAAGGTTATTAAGATCCATGTTTAGTTCACCAGTTCAGATAGTAAATTTTGTTATTAGTTTATTATGTTCTATTGTAACTATTGGCTATTGTGTTCCACAAGGATTAAAAACAGTATTGAGTAGAGACACTAGTGCATTAAGTAAATGATATTTTATTTTTTCAATTGTTTCATCAACACTTTGAATAAGTTTAGGTGTATTTGCTATATGCACCCCTTTTATAATGCAAGAATACGATGGTTTGAGTTATAGTACAAAGGTTGCACAAGGATTAAATGCTGGTTTAGCCTCAATTATTACCAATACAATAGGTATTTTAATTTATGTAGTTATTCTAGCAATTAAGATTAGTAACCAAAGAAAAGCAAAAAAATTAAATATGACTGAAATTGATTATTGTAGACAAGTTTTACAAACAAGAAAGCATAAAGCTGAAAAATTATAATCATACTTAATTTTTCAAAAATGTTATATAAATGTATCTATGTGCTATAATAAATATGTTTGTTATACATATATATATGTATTTATTGAAAATAAATCAAGGAGAAGATAATGGCAAACAAAGCAAAAAAGAATAACTCATTAGTAGTTAAATCTAATAGCAAAGAACGTAAAATTATTTTTAATGATAAAAATAAATATAATGAAGCTATTAGAGATGAAAAAGAACACATTCATGAATCTGAAGAGAGAATTGAAGAACTAAAAAGAAGATTACAAGAACTAAAAGAGGCTGAAAAAGCAGCTGAAAAAGAAGAAAAAGCAGCTAAATTAGCTAAGAAAAAAGAAGCAGAAAAAAATAAAAAAGATGCTGCTAAAAAGAAAAAACAAGCTGAAAAACAAAAAGCAAGTAATGACATACCAAAAGGTCAAAAACACCAAGTTATTTCATTAAATGATTTTGGTGCTTATGACTATGATAAGAGAAGAAAGCAATGACACAAATTAGCTGGTCATAATGAAGAACAAGAAGTTTGTTGTGTATGTAATGATGATGATAATTGAACATCTGTTAAATTAGATAACGGAAATCACATTTGTTATTTCTGTTGAATTAAAAAACCAACTGAACAAGCTAAAAAAGCAGCAGCTGAAGTTAAACCTAAACAAGAAAAGAAAAAATCAAACCCACCAGCTGTAGTAAAATCAACATCATCAAACAAGAAAAAAGCAGAACCTAAAAAACAAGCAGACACAGCTAGTTCAAAAAATAATAGTCCAGCAGTTGTTAAATCAACTAAACCATCTGATGTAGATTATGAAAAAATTTATGCTATTGAATTAGAAACATTAAGAACAGCATTCTCAGTGTTACCAGCTAATGATAGAGCTCAATATGAAAAAAATATCTACAAAATGATTGATCATTTAATTGAAAAAAGATTTATTGAAAAAAGACATTAATAATTAATGAAAATTAAGAAATAAGAAAGGAAATACTATGAAAGATATTCATCCAAAATTATCAAAATGTACTTTCTCATGTGCTACATGTGGGGCTAAATTTGAAATTGAAACAACAATGAATACAGATAGTTATGGTATTGATATTTGTTCAAAGTGTCATCCCTTCTATATTGGTAAGTCAACAAACAAAACTTTAAGCGGTAAATCAGAAAAATTAGAATCTAAATTTGCGGCTGGAAAAGCTAATTTATCTTCTCCTAAAAAAGAAAAACCAGCAAAAGTTAGAAAATCAAAAGAAGGAATTAAAGACTTATCTTCTTTATAAATATATTGATAATAAAATAAAACTAGTCTTTCTGGACTAGTTTTATTTTATTTATATCAATAAATTGGAGTGATTTATGGAATATAACAAAAAACTATATGATGCTTTAAATAAAGTTGTTTTAAAACATAATGAATTAAACAAGGAACTTGAACAAGATGGTATTAGTTTGGAGCGAATGACTCAAATTAATAAACAACTTAAACAATCAAGTAAAATTGTTGAGTTATTTAATGTTTATAAAAAATATATAGATGATGGCATTGAAGCTGAACAAATTTTAAATACTGAAAAAGATGAAGATATGATAGCAATGGCTAAAGAAATCATCAATACATCAAAGAATATGATACCAGATACAGAAAAACAACTACAAATTCTATTATTACCAACAGATCCTAATAATGACAAAAATGTTATTGTAGAAATGCGTCCAGCTGCAGGGGGAGATGAAGCATCTATTTTTGTTTCTAATTTATTTGAAACTTACAGAAGATATGCTGAAAAACAAAATTGAAAAATTGAAGTATTAGATATAGCAACCCAAGCTCATGGATATGATTATGTTTCTTTTCAAATAAGTGGAGAAGAAGTTTATTCAAAAATGAAATTTGAATCAGGTGTTCATAGGGTACAAAGAGTACCAGCAACTGAATCTAAAGGAAGAGTACACACATCAACGATAACTGTCGCTATTTTACCTGAGTTAGATGAACTTGATATTAAAATTAATAAAGCTGATATAAGAGAAGATACATATCGTTCAGGAGGTGCTGGTGGTCAACATGTTAATAGAACCGAATCAGCAGTTAGATTAACACACCTACCAACAGGTATTGTTGTAGCTTGTCAAGAAGGTAAATCACAACATTCAAATAGAGATACAGCAATGAAAATGTTAAGAGCTAAAATATGAGAATATGAAGAAGAAAAAATTAGACAAAAACAAGCGAGTGATAGAAAAGAACAAGTAGGTACAGGAGAGCGTTCTGAAAAAATTAGAACATATAATTATCCACAAAATAGAGTAACTGATCATAGAATTGGTTTAACTCTAACTAAATTAGAGTATATTATGCAAGGTGATTTGGATGAGATTATCGACGCATTAATTGCTGATGAACAAACTAGATTAATGACAGAAATTGATTTATAATTTTAATGAGGCACACAATGACATATTTGGAATTAATTAATAAAGCAGAAGCGCAATTAAAAGCGAGAGGGCATAGTAAAAGTATTATTTTTAATATTATATATTTAACATGTGATGATATTAATGATTTAGCTCAATTAACAGATAAGATAAATGATGAGATTCCAAATGATTTATTGCAAAAAATGTTAAATGCATTACAAGATTATCTTTTATATGATAAACCAATAAGCTATTCATTAAATGGAACCTTTTTTTGCAACCAAAAGTTTATTGTAGATAAATATGTCTTACCACCAAGACCTGAAACTGAAGAGTGAACCAATATTGTTATTAATTTATTAAAAAATTATGGGCAATTAGATATTTTAGATTTATGTTGTGGATCTGGAGCAATTGGTTTATCAATTAAGAAAGCCTTACCCCACAATCGTGTTACATTATCTGATGTTTCTAAAATGGCTATTGCTAATACTAAAAAGAATGCTGAAATGTTAAATTTAGATGTCGATATTGTGCTTTCTAATTTATTTGAAGATTTAGCAAATAGAAGATATGATGTAATTGTTTGCAATCCACCATATGTTGATGTTAATTATCCAATTGACAATGCTGTATCAAAATATGAACCTTTTAATGCTATATATGCACCAAATAGAGGGTTGTATTACTATGAAGCAATTATTAAAAATATTCACAAATATTTAAAAGATGAATATATGATTGTTATGGAAATTGGATTTAATCTTGGATGAGAAGTTAAAAAGTTGTTTAAAAAATATTTAAATGCAGAACCAGAGATATATGTAGATAACAATGGAATTGAAAGAGTTGTTTTATTGAATAGGTTGTAATTATGTCGATGATACTAATTAATGAAAGCTTGGATCTTACAACTATTAAAACAGTTTGTAAATACTTAAAAAAAGGATATGCAGTATTAGTTAAAACTGATACTCAATGGGGGATTATGTCTTTAAGACCTCAGTTAATCTATCAAATCAAAAAAAGACCATTAGATAAAAAATTAGTAAGATTTGTTAATGGTAATTTTAGGTTTTCTAATTTATCATTGCAACAAAGAAAATTTATTAATCATTTCTGACCTGGATCTGTAACCATCATTAAAGATGGTGAATCATTTAGACTAACTAATAGAAGAATTATTAACCTTATTTTAGCTGTTTTAAATCAACCAGTATATTGTTCATCAGCTAATATATCTGGTGGTGATCCTATTCAATCTATTGATGAAGCACTTACAGTTTTTTCACATGCATCAAATAGAATGGTAGGTTTAATTCCTGTTCATAATTACAAAGAAAAAGAATGAGAAGATAATGTTCCTTCCACAATTGTTGATATTGATTATTGATATATTGTAAGAAAAGGTACAAGATATGAAGAAGTGCTTGATTATATTGCAAATAAAATCATTCCATCATATGATAAACAACAACAATATTTTGAAAACAGATTAAAGAGAACATTTTTTAAGGTGCCAACGAAATATACAAGAAATTATTATGGAATCCCAGTAATTGATCTTGTTCCTGGTTTAGCTTTGAATGTGAGAAAGAAAAATGTTAAACAATTAATTAAACAATATCAACAAGAAGAACAAAGAGAACTAATGCTACAAAAACAAGCACAAGCATCACAAACTCAAAATCAAGCTGAAACGAAACAAACTAAGTCTTTATCAAAAAAGAAAAAGAATAATAAAGAAACAAAAAAGAAATAAAAATAATTTTTTTGGTTATTAATATATGTGCAGAATATTAATACAATTAAATTATTTAATATATTACTTGTTTATGCTAGTATAGCATTATTTTTTTATTTTAAAGTATATGCTATCTTAGCAATTAGTGTTGTTACAACTATAATGGTAATTTATTTAAACAAGAAACAATGAAAGCAACATTTAATCTTTATAGGCAGTTTAATACTAGTAATAAGCTTTTCATTATTAATGCCCTATACCCATAAACTCAAAGATTTATTTAACTTGATTGATAAAAATTGTTATAGTTTAAGAAACTCAATGGCTAATTATTTGAGTTCATCTTATTCAGAAAATACATCAATTTTTATTAAGATGTTATTATTAAATATCAAAAATTATCATAGCGATATATATGATGGAATTAATGAATTAAATATTGCTCATTTATTTGTGGTTAGTGGAATTCATATCAATTTATTTTGTTTGGCTATTAGCAAATTAATTAAAAATAAAATTATTAGCAATATTATAATGATGTCATTTTGCTTATTTATTTTTTATCTTACAGGATTCTCAATTAGCATCTTAAGAGTTTTTATTTACTTAATAGTTAAATTAATTTTTAAAAATGATAAATATAACAGTTTATCTAAAACAAGTATAACAGGATTGATTATCTTATTTATTTTTATTAAGGATGCTTGCAGTTTTAGTTTTATCTTATCAATGATCTCAAGTTTATTTATTGCTTATATTAATGATAATGTAAAAAATAATTATATAAAAATAACAATTATTACTATTACTACAAATTTAATTTTATCTCCAATAATTATTGGTTTTAATCATCAATTTAATCTTTTATCATTTTTAAATGGTTTTGTTCTTTCATATCCAATTTTATTTTTATTTTATTTTGAATTAATAATATGTTGAATACCGTTTATGTTTTCTATTAATGATAAGCTTATACATTGAGTTAGTAATCTATTATATAAATTATCATTAGAACAAAATGTTATAGATATTAATATAACCAATAATATTACTGTAATGATTTATTTTATAGTTCTAAGTTCTTTTGATTTGTCTTATTTATATAAACAGAAGCAAATCAATTTTACAATAAATAAAAATATTAATAATAAGTAATTTATATATTACTAATGCTGTAACTTTTTGAAATTAAAGTATATGAATGTATCAAGAGATTATTTGCTCCATTATAAATCTTTTTATTAAACTAAATTAGTTATTACTATTAAATGTAACTATCAATATTTTTCTATAAAATAAATATTTACACATGTAAAAATAATTACTTGCTGAATTTTGTGTAAATAAAGATTAAAGAATTTTCAAACTAATTAATTGAATTTTTCCATATAATTATAAATATGGAACAAGATATCTATAAAGAAGAATTTTATAAATATTTAAAATCGTCTAAAACACCAAGTGAAGATGTTTTAGAAAAAGCTTTAATCCATTTTTTGATAAAAGAAAACAATTATAAATATAGACCAGACATTACTGATAGTAGTCAACTAAAACAAAATTTTAGAAATCATTTTGAGCGTCTAAATGGTATTAAAATAGAAGACAGTGAATTTGAAAAGTCATGAATTGATTTTAATTCTGGGGATATAATAAAACGTTTTCAAACACTTAAATCTAATCCATATCAATACAAAGATAAAAATAATAAAGTTATAAAGACATGTAAATATTTTGACTTTGATAATATTGAAAATAATGAGTTTGAAATTATTAACCAATTATGGACTAAAAATAAAGATAATGGCCTTAATAGATTTGATGTGTTGTTATTAATTAATGGTATTCCAATAATTCATATTGAATTAAAAAAAGAATCTATTGAATTAGACGATGCTGTTAGACAGATTAATAAATATATTGATATTGAAGCAATATCTGATTTTTTAAGATTTACAAAATTATATATTATTTCAAATGGAACAAAAACAAGATATTTTACCAATAATAATGCTATTCATAAAACACATGATAATTTACCATTAATTTGAACTAATTCTGAAAACAAAAATATTGATGGAGAACAAGGTATTTTAAAATTTGCAAAACAATTTCTAGATAAATCATTTTTATTAAATTTTATTGACAACTATTTTGTTATTGATACAAAAAAACAAAGAATAAATGTCTTTAGACCATACCAATATTATGCTTGTAATTCAATTATTGAAAAAATCAATAATCCAAATTTATCAAATAAAGAAAAATCAGGATATGTATGACACGCAACAGGAAGCGGTAAAACATTAACTTCTTTTATGACTAGTCAAATATTATCTAAAAAATGTAAATCAGTAGATTTAACCATTTTCTTAATTGATAGAAACGATTTAAACACTCAAACATATGATAACTTTTGTTCTTTTGCGGATGATCCAAAATTTATTAAAAATGCAACTGACACAAATAATTTAATTGAATTACTTATTGATCCAAAATCAAATAAATGAATTATTATCACAACAATTCAAAAATTAAATAATGCTTTACGAGAAACTAATAAAGAAAAAATTAGCTCTTTATCTAATAAAAATGTTGTCTTTATGGTCGATGAGTGTCACAGAAGTCAAGTTGGAGAAATGAGAAGAAATATTGATAAATTCTTCAAGAATTCAATAAATATTGCATTTACAGGAACACCAATATTTGATATTAATAGTGTTGATGGGAAAACAACTGAACATATCTTTGGAAAAGAAATTCATCGATATACTTCTTATAATGCAATTAAAGATAAAAATGTTCTAGATTTTGTGTTCAAATTAACAGAATCAATTAAAAATGATACTTCTACAAATGCAACAAGAAATTATGAGGATGAATTATATGAAAAATTAGAGAATGTTGAATACAAAGAAATAGATTTTAATAAAATAAGTGAAATAGTAAATTATGTTACTAAAAACTATGATAAGCTAACAAGAGAAAGAAAATTTAATGCAATGTTGGCTTGTTCATCAATTCAAGAAGCTATTGAATATTA
>CASESV010000018.1 GCA_949290735.1 uncultured Mycoplasmataceae bacterium | reverse complement strand
AATATATTTTAAATCTTCGTTGCGAAAAATCACTTAATTGCTTAATTAATTCTTTCTTTTTCTTTCTTGCCATAATGTTCTCCTAATACATATATTATTGGGAAGAAATGCTAAATATGTTAATTTTTATAAGTAGGGCTCATTTTCGCTAAGTATTAGCTAATGCTTGATTAACGTACTTTATAGCTTCATCTCTTTGATTGGCTTCATTTGTTTTAAAGTTAATCATTAAGTGATTCTTAAATTTATTTCAAATTTTATTAAAGAATGATTTATTTGAACTGGTATTTTTCATTATTAAATTCCTTTCATTTTTAAATTCATATAATAACTAGCTATTTTTGAAAGAAATTTACTGATTTTTTTTATTTATTCTTCATCTTGACTAAGATCTCAACCATGTTTAGTGGCTTCTCTTTCAAGAACACTTAATCTTTTTTTAATATCAGAAACATCTGATTTAAGTTCAGATATATCTTTTTTTATTGGTTCTAAAGCAGTATTTAATGACTCATCAATCATTGGTTTAACTTTTTGAAAAGCTTTATCAATCATTGGTTGAACAGTTGCTACAATTATTTCAGCTATTTTATTTTCATCTAATTTCACTTTACTACCCTTAGTATTATTTGGTTTTAAACCATTACTAATCATTATAAATAAATTATCCTGATTGTCAAATGCTTGGTCTACGTAATTATGAGCTTGAGCTCTTTGGTTAGCTTCATTAGTTTTAAAGTTAATCATTAAGTGATTTTTGAATTTATTTCATATTTTATTAAAGAACGATTTATTTGAACTGGTATTTTTCATTTAGAATTCCTTTCATTTGTTTCTAATATATAACTAGCCAAATTTGAAAGGAATTATCCTGATTTTTTATTTATTCTTCATCTTTACTAAGGTCTCAACCAAGTTTTGTAGCTTCTCTTTTTAATATTTTTATGTCCTGTTTAAGTTCAGATACATCAATATAACCATAGAAATATTTTATTTATGATAACTAATATTAGACCATATTCATTATTTTTAAGTTAAACATATTCCCTAATATGAGACAAAATATTTTTGGTCAAAGTCTTTAGGACTCATTCAATTTAAATTTGATTGTAATCTTTCATTGTTGTAATATGTTACGAAATCACCAATAATTTTATTTATATCTTCAAATTCATAATTATCTAAATTAATTAAATTTAATTTTTCAGTTTTAATAATTGAAAATCAATATTCAATTGGTCTATTATCTAAACTATTCCCTATTCTACTCATTGATTGGGTTACATTATTTATTGAAAGTAAATGAGTAAATTCTTTTGATGAATATTGATAACCATGATCTGAATGAACAATATTAATATTTGTCAAATCAATTTCTTTAAATGTATTCATAACCAATTTAGTATCATTCTTTAATGAAATAGCATATGATAAAATTTTGTTGTTTTGTAAACTTATTATTGCACTTAAATAAATGAATCTATTTATTCATTTTATGTAAGTAACATCAGTGCAACATGTTTTATTATTTATACCTATATGAAAGTTTATATTTAAAATATTATCAACCTTAACTTTAGTATTTTTATAATCAATTCTTCTTCTGTTTTTAGTTCTAATAATAGCATGAAGTTTTAATTTCTTCATATATTTAAAAACAGTTTTATATGAAATAGAAATATTATATTTATATCTTAGCAAAGCTAATATACGATTTGTTCCATAAGTTTTGTTTGAATCATCATAAATATTTTTAATTAATGTAAGGATGTATTCCTTATCTTGTCTTACACGTCTATCCATTGATTTTTTATTTGTGTATCGATAAAATGTTGCTCTACTTATATTGAATGCTCAACATAACGTTTTTATTGATAATGATGATGCTTTGTTTTTCTTTTCATTTCTGTAATTTTTTATAATTGAGATTAAATGTTCTTCATCGGGTGCATCATAACTTATTCTTGAGATTATTTTTAGTAAATCTTTTGATTGTTTTTCATCTAAGTTATCAATAAAGTTCTCTCATTTTTGCTCTTTAAGTTTCTTATTATTTTTATTTTTACTCATACCTTGTACATTTATAAGTTACTTATAACTTTCCTTTATAAAATTATTATATACTCTATAAAGAGCTTGGTATGAACTATATTCATTTTTAGAAGAATATATTTTAGTATTTGGTCCTAAAATATCAAGAAATTTTGGATCATTACAAATATTTCTAATTTTTTCACCATTAAAAATTCTTTCAATCATTTCTAATTTTATTAACACATTTTTAAAATTTGCTTTCATTATTTCCTCCTACCTGTGTCTCAGAATAGGGGATATGTTTAGAATAATATTTTTACTAAAAGTGATATAGTAACTAAAGATATTTTTGAATAGATTACTTAATAAATGTATAAAATTAATAAAGCATATTAATAATGAGGTTAAAAATGGCAAAAATAGAAAAAGACGAATATTCAGTAATTATTAGAAAAGAAGATCAAACAATTTCAATGGATGAATTACATGAAAGAATATGAAATTATTTCTTTGATGAAATGGATGAAGATTTTCATAGTCATGTATATATTTTTAGAATAAAACAAGATTACATTAACTTATTTAATGAATGACCATTTCAATGATTTTTAAGAAACTTATATAAGGAAGAAGCACTTTCGTTTATTGAAGATTTAAAAGAAAAGAACATAAAAGCTGTTCTATGTAAAGATAAAGAAGCTTCACAAGAAATCTATGACAAAACAAATTTTATTGAAATCGAAATTCCAGAAATTAATAAATCTAATGCCCAAGCTGTTGAAGATTTAGCTATTAAGTTATCAGAGTTTTTAATAGCGACGAGAAGATTACCTATAAATGGTGAAGTGGAATTTTTAGATAGTTTATATATTGGAAAGACAATTATTAAATCAAGATTTGATGAATTTTATGAAAGAATCAATAAATTGCTAAAAGAATCAAAATTAGAATATACAATTACATGAAAACCTAATGAACCTGATGATGAGTAGAAAATTAAAACATCACAATTATTAAAAAAAATAATGTATCTTAAATATGATTAATAAGTAATAGTTAAAAAAAGTGAAATTAAAAGACCTTGGAAAGAACCAAAATATTCGAGATATCATTTAATCATGTGATAATGACATTATTAATCATATTGAATATAAATTAATAGACGACAATTTCAAATAAAACAAGGATAAATCCTCTAGAGGTAAAAATCCAGCCCATTTGAATTTTGATTTAAAATTATTAGTTTGTGCCAAATTTATTTATTAAATAATATAAAATAATATTGTATGTTTGAAAAAGAATATCAACAATATCTTAATTCTGATAAAACACCAGGTGAGGATTGTACTGAGAAAGCACTTATTCATCACTTAGTTAATGTTTTAGGTTATACATATCGTAATGATATAAAAGATTCAAATCAATTAAAACAGAATTTTAAGAAACATTTTGAAAGATTGAATAATGATACAATTGATGACAAACAATTTGAAAATTGATGAATAACTTTTAATTCAGGTGATATTGTAGAAAGATTTGAAACGTTAAGATCTAATTGATTTCAAAAAAAAGATGATAAAGGAAAAGTTATTAAGACTTTTAAATATTTTGATACTGAAAATATTGATAATAATAGTTTTGAAGTTATTAATCAATTATGAACTAATAATAATGAAAATTCAAAAAGTAGATTTGATGTGATTATACTTATAAATGGTATTCCAATAATACATATTGAATTAAAAAGAGAATCTGTTGATATTAGTTATGCTGCAAGACAAATTAATAAGTATATTAACATTGAAGCTATTTCGGATTTTTTAAGATACACAAAATTATATGTAATAACAAATGGAACCGAAACAAAATATTTTGTAAATAATAACTCCTTATCTGGAGATATGAATAATCTTCCATTATCTTGAAAGAGTATTAAGAATGAATCATTAGATGGTAAACACGGAATATTAAAGTTTTCAAATTTATTTTTTGAAAAATCATTTTTAATAGATTTTATAAATAATTATTTTGTTTATGATGATAGTAAGAAAAACATTAAAGTATTTAGACCTTATCAATATCATGCAAGTAGTCTAATTATTAAAAGAATAAAAAATAAAAACTTAACTAATAAAGAAAAATCTGGATATGTATGGCATGCCACAGGTTCAGGTAAAACACTTACTTCATTTAAAACATGTGAAATTTTAGCTAAAAAATGTGACGATGTGGATTTTACAATTTTTTTAATTGATAGAAGCGATTTAAATACCCAGACATTTAATAATTTCCAATCTTTTGCAAATGATAAAAAAATTGTATTAAATGCTGTTGATACTTCTGATTTAATAGATAAGTTATTAGATCCTAAATCAAATCAGAAAATAATTATCACAACCATTCAAAAAATGAATCATGCTTTAAAACAATCAAACAAACAAAAATTAAAATCAATTGCTAATAAAAAAGTTGTGTTTGTAGTTGATGAATGTCACCGAAGTCAAATTGGTGAAATGAGAAAAAATATAAATGAATTTTTTACTAACTCAATTAATATAGCTTTTACTGGAACACCAATCTTTGATGAGAATGCATTAAAAGATGGAATGACAACTGAAGAAATTTTTGGTGAACAAATCCATAGATATACATCATATGATGCAATACAGGATGGTAATGTAAAAGATTTTATATTTAAATTTACGACATCTATTAAAAAACAAGATAGTATTACAACAAGAAATTATGAAGATGAATTAGAAGATAATGTTGAATATCAAGATGCTAAAAAAATAGATGATAGTAGAATTTTAGAAATCACACGATATATTAACGAAAATTATGATCAATTAACAAGAAATAAAACCTTTAATGCAATGTTAGCTTGTTCTTCAATTCCTGAAGCAATTGCATATTACAACCAATTAAAAAAAGATAACAAACTTAATTGTGCAATTATATATAGTGTTAACAAAAATGATAATTCTAAATTTTCTGAACAAAATAAACAATATCTGAATTTTCTAAAAGACCGGATAAGTGAATGTAACCAATCATGAGCAGAAGCTATGGTTGATGATAAATCAAATGAAATTAAAAATAGAAATCAAGATATATTTGCAAAATATAAAACATATATTCAAAATGCATTTGCAAAAAGACAATATGATTTATTAATTGTTGTATCAATGTTATTAACTGGGTATGATTCACCCATTACAAATACATTATTTTTAGATAAACAACTTAGATATCAATCCTTAATTCAAGCAATTAGTAGAACTAATAGGTTATGTGAAGCTAAAGAATCTGGTAATATTGTTTCATTCACTGTAGATAAAGAAGAAGTTGATAGAGCATTTAGATTGTTTACAAATGGTGGTTTATCAACACCATCATTATGATCACCATTATTATATGAAGATGCTAAGCAAGAATTTGAAAATGCAATAAATAATTTATTAAATGAATTCCCATCAATTGATGATGTTATTAAATTAGATGAAAATAGTGATGAAGAGTTATGTATAAAATTTATTGAATTGTTTAGAAAGGTTTTAAAAATATTTAATAAAATCAAACCTCAAGTAGATTTTAAATGAACAGATTTCAAAATTAATGAAAGAACTTTTAACCAATACAAACAACACTATCATGATATAATGCAAAACTCAAAGAATGTTAATATTATTCATGTTTTTAGCGATTATGAAATTGTAGATCTTGAACAAATTCGAGTTGATGTAAATTATTTAAATAAGTTATTTTACAACATAAGTGAAACCCAACCAAACGATATTGAAAAAGTACAACAAGAAATACTTAATCGTGTTGAAGAATTACTAAAAGAAAAGGATGTAAAAGAATTATTAAAAGAGTTTTTAAGAAATAAAAAAATATATTCATATAATTTTGATGCTATTTCTAAACTTTGAAGAGAATATATTTTATCTAAAAGAGATGAAATCATTGAAAATGCAAAATTAACTTGAAAGGCTACAACTAAAGCAATAAATAATTTAATTCAAGAATTTAAATTAAAAAAAGTATTAGATCAACAATATGTTGAAAAACAATTACCTGAATACATCAATAACCCTTTGTATGATGACGACAAATATGATGAAGTATTTTATCAAATAAGAAAACTTAACCGTCTTGATGAAATGATTGATCTAAAATCAATTTAATCAATTTTTCTAAACAAAATTGCTACTTTACAATATGAATCTACTCATTTAGTTAAATCATTAAATAAAACTTTAATTTGTTATTATTCATGTTATAAGATCTTTGTACTCATAATATGATTTCATTTTCGAGATCATTATAATTTTTATTAATTCAATTAAATTCATATCCAAAAAATCATAATATATTTATCATAAATAAGTAGGATAATTTTTTATTTCCATTATTTAATTTATGACCACTTAAATATCTATAAAATAAGTTTGCAACAAATTCAAAAATAGAATCAGGTTCTTCATAATTACATTTATTAGCATATGAGGTTATCAATGAATAGATATCAGGTTCATTAAAATTACCATAACTTTCATCTGAAGTTATTTTGCTTATTAATGTATAAGATATCTTCAAATTTTTTTGAAGATTAATTATCAATTTTTCATTGAATTTTATAACAGAATATTTTATTTTAAAATCTTCTTTCTGATCATTAAAATGACAAATCATATAGTTATTATTTATTTCTAAAATATCAATATCCAGATGATTTAGTTTATTTTTGATAGTATTTTGTCATGAACTAACTTCTTTGTTAGTTACAAAGATTGTTATGTATTTCATATTTATTTTTTTTGATAAACTTTTAATTAATTTATCATTATTTTCTTTATTTTGATTATATGCATCATAACATAAACTTCACAATTCTTCATCTGATGGATTATAACCATCGTCAATTTCATTTTCAAATAATATTTTTATATTTTCATAATCTTTTTTCATTTTAATCACCATAATAATTATTTATAATAATTATACAACAAAAAAGTCAATTTAAAACAAATATATATAGTTTTTTTAAATTAGAACAAAAAAATATTGTATAATGTAGTTGGAGGGTTACTATGCTTTTAAGTAAAATATCAGATATTTTTATTGGTTTATTGAAATCAAGATTAGAAGAATCAAATAATAAATCATTTAATTATTATTTAATTGATTATTCCGCAATTGAAAATAATTCAATAAATTTAAATAATTTAATACCTTTCAACTCAAAAGATAAATTTAGTCAAGATATTATACTTAAACCAGGTGATATATTGGTAAAGTTATTTCCTCCAATATCTTTAGTTTATGTTGATAAAATAACTCACAAATGTATTCCTTTATCAAGGTTTGGAGTTATTAGATGTAACCAAGATATAAACTCTAAAGTTGTATTTTATTTACTTAATCAAAAGTTAAATAAGATAAATAAAGATCTACAAGGAGCTACAACCTTAACTATTAATATTTCATTTTTAAAGAATATTGATATAAATTATAATGAAAGTAAACGATTGGTTAATGCGACAGAATTATTTTTTAAGTTTAATAAAATAAAATCATTGTTGGATAAGAAAAAAGAATTAATTGAAAAAAAACAAAAATATTATGGAGATAAATATGAATAATAAAATGACAAATCAAAATGATTTATGAAAAATATGTGACAAGATTAGAGATGAATCATCAATGAAGATAACTGAATCTCAACCATATTTTATAGGTTTTATCTTTTACAAATTTTTATCTGAAAAAATAACTGATAGAGTTGAAGAATTATTGAAAGGAAATTGTTCATATAAAGATTTGAAAAATAATAAAGATTTACATGATCGGGTTAATAAAAAATTAATTGAAGATTTTGGTTTCTATATTGATTATGGAGATACTTATCAGTCAGTATTGGAAGATTGTAGTTATAATGTTGAAACAATTATTGAAAGATTAACGAAAGCATTTAAAAATATAGAAGATTCAACTCTAGGAAAAGAAAGTTCAAAAGATTTTAATGGTTTATTTAGTGATATTGATTTAAATGCATCAGTATTAGGTAAAACAACTGAAGATAAATCCAATACATTAATTAATTTACTTAAAGATTTAAATATTGATGAATTTAACTTTAAAAAAATGGAGGGTGATGAACTTGGTAGAATATATGAATTTTTAATAGGTAAGTTTGCTTCAGAATCTGGAGATAAAGCAGGAGAATTTTATACACCAGGTTTTGTTTCAGATATGTTAGCTAGAATTGCTACTAATGGTATCAAAGAAGCTTCATATATTTATGATCCAACATGTGGTTCTGGTTCATTATTAATTAAAGCTAAAGAACACCTTGAAAGATTTAATAAATTATTAGGACAAGAAAAAACAACTTCAACTTATAACATGGCAAGAATGAACATGTTTTTACATGGACAAAAATATAAAGATTTTCAAATTGAGAATGGAAATACTTTAACTGAAAATATGTTTAACGATTTAGCTGAAAAAATTGATATTATTGTTGCAAACCCACCTTTTTCAATAGGATGAAAACCTGAAGAACTAAAAGATGATCCACGTTTTAATGAATATCCAAAAATGGCGCCTAAATCAACTGCTGATTTTGCTTTTATTCAGCATATGATTTATATGTTAAAAGAAGGTGGAAGATGTGCAGTTATTGTTCCTCATGGAGTTTTGTTTAGAGGTAACGCTGAATATGAGATTAGAAAGTATTTAGTTAATTTTAAAAAATATTTAAGAGCTGTAATTGGTTTACCTGCAAATATGTTTTATAATGCTTCTATTCCTACCTGTATTTTAGTATTTGAAAAAACAACTAAAGATGAAGATATTTTATTTATTGAAGGATCAAAAGAATTTGTAAAAGCAAAAAGCAAAAACATTATGAGTGAAGATAATATCAATAAAATTGTTGATACTTATGTTAATAAAAAAGAAATTGATAAATTCTCAAGAATGGTAAGCTTGAAAGAAATTGAAGAAAACGATTTTAACTTAAACATTACAAGATATATTGATACCTTTGAAGAAGAGGAAGAAATTGATATTGATGTAGTAAATAAAGAAATGAAAGAAATTGATAAAGAACTTGAACAACTTGAAAAAGAAATTCAACAAATGATATATGAATTAGTGGAGACTGATAAAAATGGCAAGTAAAGATAAATTCAGTAATTATGATAATGGTCAATTAAATGTGAGATGCGGTTTTAACTTTCAGGATTATGCAACGTTAATAACTTTTTTTATTAAAATAAACGATGATAATTTATTTGGCATAGAGTTTATTACTGATTTATTTTTATTAGAAGATAATAAAATTTATTTTTATGAAATTAAAAATTGCAAAATAGATAACAAACATATTAATGAATTTGAGAAAAAGCTATATGATTTAAAATATAACTATGACAAAGTTTTTATATCATCTTTTACTTCTAATGATTATGAATCTCAAAATATAAATATAATATATTATGATTATAATAAAATAATGACTATAATCATTTTAAAAATTAGAGAACTTTTTAATATAAAAGTAAAAAGAATAAGTAATTCTGATATTGAGTCATTTGTTAAGTTGATAAAGACAAAAATATTTGATGATAATTTAAATAATTGAAAACTAAATAAAATAAATTCAAATGAATTATTATCTTTAGATTTGTTAAATAAATCATCATTGAAAAACTCTTGCTATAATGATAGATTTTTTGATAAGAATGATTTTAGAAACATTATTATTAATTCTAGTGGAATTATATTGAACAAGGTAACAAATTATTTCCTAAAAAGAAAGGTTATAAAGTGATAAATTATTTATGTGTTATTAACAAGAATGAGAAAAAGCATTTTTATATTGAATTCCATAAAAAGACACTCATATTTTCAAGTAAAAATTCACATGGGAAAACATTCTTAATTAATTTTTTATTATGATCACTAAATCAAGATACTAACTTTAAAAAAAATGATAATATTAATTTAAATGATTATATTTCTATATTGTCAATAAAAGATACAATTCTAATTAGAACTAAGGATTCTTTTTATTATATAAATGATAATAAATTAAATAAAGTAATAAAAAAGGAATACAACAGGAAAATATCTTTCATACTAGGGTTAGAGAAGTTACCTTTTATAAGAAAAAAGGATAATAGTTATACTAATGAATATTTAAATTCTTTTTTTACTTTTTTTTATATTAACCCAGATTGTTCAGGGGATAATTCGAAACAATTAAAATGTGAAATGTATGGAAAAAAGAATTTGGATAATTATTTTTATTTTTTATGGAATAGTAATGATGAAATCTTATCTAATAATAGAAAATTATCCCAGATAATAAATGAGGATACAGATATAAAAGATAAGCAATTAAAAATTAAAATATACAAAAAAATTCTTTCGAAAATAAATACAAATTTATGTAATCAAATCCCAATTTTAAATGATGATGAAATATTAGAATTAAAAAATAAAATTAAAAAACAATATGATATTTATTATTCATTATTAGGAAAAATTGATGAGTTAAATATTCAAAATACAAATTATTTAAATGCTATAAATCCACTTGAAAAAATAGACGAAGAATTAGACAAAACTACAACTAAATATTATATTAATATTCCTAATAATAATGGATATAATGAAATTGAAATTGAGTTAAAGTTATCAGATTTTTTTAAAGAGTATAAATCTTCTAAGATTATTGAAGTTTCAAGAATTAAAAATAATATTGAAATAAATAAAATAGAAATTAAGGAGTTAGAAAGCGAACTTAGTGAAATTCTATTAGATATCAATAAATTGAAGAGTCAATTAAATAATTGCTTAAATAAATCTGATTTAATTGAACCTTTAGGTGATTATTTAATTTATGATTTATTGGAAATAAAACAAGATGATATTGTTAAAATTTTAGATAAGGAATGCCAAGATAAAAATGAAATTGATGATTTAGAAAAAAATATAAATAAATTCATTAAAGAACAAAGTTTAATTTTTGATAACGAAATGAAAGAATTTGAAAATAAACATAATTTTATAGGTGCAACAAATAGTAAAAAATTTAAGTATCAATTATTAAAATATGAATTGCTTTCAAATATTCACAAAGAAATGTTTTTAATAATAGATGCATATGATTCATTGGGTTTTGATGAAAATAAATTTATTAATTTAATAGAAAAAGAAAATAATATTAATCAAAAAATTATAACATTAACTGCTAGTAATGATGATATAAAAAACTTTAAAAATAATGGTTATAATATTGTTGATATTTCTAATGATAGATATAATATGAAAATTATTAATGAAGATATTTTAAATTTAAAATCACAGAATGAGAATTTATATAATATTTTATTAAGTGAGGGTTTTATAAATGAAAAATAATTGCTATTAACTCATATATTTTATTTATGCAAAAATTAGATTTATTGAATAATTGATTTTTATTTTATTATTTGTTTATATGATAAACATAAAAATTAAATAAATAATTAAATAATAATTATTTTCTGATAGCTCTCTTTATGTCAAAAATCATGTTCATAT
Source organism: uncultured Mycoplasmataceae bacterium (assembly GCA_949290735.1). Lineage (GTDB taxonomy): Bacteria > Bacillota_I > Bacilli_A > Mycoplasmatales > Mycoplasmoidaceae > Mycoplasma_L. Next base: position 5,529 of record CASESV010000018.1, on the reverse strand, counting down.
ATAACAAGTTTTAATAATAAAAATAATAAAGTACTAAAAAAAGAACTTTAAAGTACTAAAAAAAGAACTTATGCTATAATTTATTTAGATTATGAATATAAAAACAGGACAAGAGTTAAAAAAATACATTGACTTAAAAATAAAAGATAAGTATCAACGATCTTATGTTGATTATTTTTATCATAAATTATTGAATGAAAAATTTTACTATGTATTATATGGTTTTAGAAGAATTGGTAAATCTACACTTTGTTTTCAAATATTAGATAAGTTTATAACAAACAATATTTATTGTGTAAATGAAATAGGATTTATCGATATTGAACTTGAAATATCATTAGGAAACACAGTTAATAATATAAAACAATATATTTTCGAAATTATAAAACAAAACAAAATTAAATTATTATTTTTAGATGAAATACAAATCATTGACGATTGAGATTTATTTCTTAAAAGTTTGCATGACCATTTTAATAATGTTAAAATTATTTGCACCGGATCAAGTAGTTATAAACTTAAACAAAAGGAATCAGGTATAGGTAGATTCATCCGATTTAATATATTACCAATTTCATTAAATGAATTTATAGATATTAAAAAAATAAATATATCCAAAATTTCAAAGAAGGAAATTATTCAAAAATATTTGAATGAAACTTGTTTCTTTGAGCTTTGAGATATTCATGATAATGATTTGAGAAAAAAATATATGATAGAAATAATTGAAAAAACTATAACACAAGATTTGTTATCTATTATTAATAGATCTTTCACAAGTTCATATATGAAACAAATTATTAGAGAAATTGCAATAAGTGAAACTGGAGAATTAAGTTTTGATAAAATTCAATCAAAATACTCAATCCCCAAAACAACATTTTATGAATATATTGATATATTGCAAAATATTGGTGTTATTCATATATTGGATCGCTACAATAAAAATTTAGAATTATCAAAGAGAGGACCAAACAAATATTACTTATCATTACCTTTCTTATATCAGTTGTATTTGCAAGATCAAAATGTGTTTCATAAAGGAAAAATTTTAGAATCATTATTCCTAATGAATTTAAATAAGAAAATAAATGAGAATTCATTATCTACTAAGATTTCATATATTAGAGATAAAGAAGGCGAAATAGATTTTTATATTCCAGATAGCAACATTGCATATGAATTAAAATCTAATACTATATCATTCAATGATTTACATATTTATTTAAGCAAGGAAAAATCCTTGGATATAAAAATTATTAATATAGATGAATTATTTAATATGCTTATAGCTCAATAAAATAAATAACTTCTATAAGGTTTAAAAATGGAATAAATAATAATATTTTTATTTAAATAGTATTGATCTATTTTATCTTCAATTAATATAAATAATTTAGTGAAATATCTATTTGAAATTTATTCAAAAGTAATATATTAATTTTTTGAAAAAATAGGGCTAAATTATAGTTATTTTTATTAAAGGTTAATAATAAATTAAAACTTATTTATTTTGTTTTACTTTTTTTAAATAACCCAATATTGTTAAAATGAATAGAATAATTGACACAATCATTAGACCACATGAGAAGCCATCAATTCCTGGAAATGCTTTAATATAACCAATACTTGTTGGTACAACACTAAATACTACAACAAAAATCATAACTAAAGAAATAACAATAAAATTACTAATTAGTTTTTTAAAATTAAATTTTTGATTATATTTTACGTCAGTAAAAGACATCATTTTAGTACTATTAATTAAGACATGATAAATTGTTGTGTACAAAAGAGAAAAAGCTTTTGATTGTTCAATAGTAATTCCATTTGTATTTACTGATATTAATTTAAAATTATATACTCCTTCTGGTGATCATAAATACTTCTGAATTTCAATTGGTGATGAATTTCCATAAGGTCAAATTGATCCAACTGGATTAACTATATCAATTAATTGGTTACCTACATATAATTTAGCTAGTTGCATAGCACTAAAATTAAAAGCGACACAAATCAATAAAGTTGTTAGTGATGTAATCAATATCAAACAATTTCATGTATTCATACATATTGGATATTGTGTTTCTGGGTATTTCTTAAGTCTTGAATATTCTACAGCATAGAATAATCCATCGGCAAAAAAACCACAAAAGAATAAAGAATTATATCAAATAATTTTTACAATCATTAATGCTGGTGGTGTATCTTTTTGAGCAAGACCTAAGCTTAGAGCAACTGCCATAATAAGTATAGATTTCATTATGGTTGATAATAAAAAATTAATTCCAAAGTTTTTTGTTTTAATAATAAAAAACTTAATATCTTTTCAATTAATTTTAAATCAATAGTGACCTTTTTTAATGTTAGGTATTATTGTGATTAAAAATGATATTAATGAACTCACAGTAATTCCTAATCCGATTCCAAAAGTAGATAGATAATTTTCTCATTTTATTACAACACCTAAGATTGGAATCATTATTAAATTAGTACATAACATGCAAGTTAATAACACCCATCCATATCATTTCTTTTCCTGGTATTTAATCATGATGTTCATATATATTAATGAATTGAAAATAAGTGATATAGAAACAATTGCAATATATTTATAACCCTTATGTATTGAATGATCAATATTTTGATATATACCTGAAAAGTTAATATATAAAAAGCTTAAACAAATAAATAGGATGATAGAAGCGATTGAACTAATGATCATTATGCTAACAACACTTTGCCTATGTTGCTTATTAAATAAATCAAGTTGTTGTTGTTGCCTAAAAACAAAATTTACACAAAGAGCAGTTAAAAATAAAAATTGGTTAAAAATAGTTATGAAACTTACACTTAATCCAACACCTATGACATCAAGTGCCCCATTTGGTTTATTCAGTGCAGCCATCATTGTTGCAAAGAACGGTATAAAACAATTTATAAATGAAAAGTAAATAAAAATAGAGTTTGAAAAAATAGTTTTTAAGTTTTTTCAAGTACTATAGTTTCTATTGTTAAAATAATTAAATTTATAATTAAAATTAATTTTCTTTTTCATATCACATAATTATATGCTTTTTTTATATTTTAGTAAAATAAATAATACTATGCTTGAAAAATATAATTTATTTATAAGAGATACTTATATAAGCCATTTTAAGTTTATTATTGATTCAGAGTTTAATTCATTATTTAATAAATTTAAAAAGCAAGACATCATATATAATTTCAATTGGTTTATTTTTATTCATATATTTTGATTGTAACATACATAAATTATTAGTTTATAAGTTTGTATTCAACAAAACAATTACTAAATAAACTTTTAAATTATTCTATTTAATCCGTTGTAATGGTTAATTCAATTAAATCAGAAGTCATATATACCAATTTTTCTTCATAGATTCTAACTTCACTAAGTTAACACCTGATAATTCAGATAACTTTTCTGTATAAAGTTTTCTTTATTTTCTAGACTTCACGAATTTTTCTTTTATTTTCAACACTATTACTTGTATCAATATTAAGTATTTTATCTAGTTTGATCATATTATCTACTATTGTAAATGTTACATAATATTAAAAATGTACAAATGATTAATTTTATAATATTGTTAATTCCAGTTAACAATATAATGTTAAGTGGATTTAACATGAACTTTATACTAAGTATTTTTGATTAATATAAGAATATATTTTGCTTTTTTTTCTTATTTTGTGTTACTTTTTTTTCTTATTTTGTATTGCTTTTTTTTCTTATTTTGTTTGTATTTTAGCAATTTTTAGTTACTTACTTCAATAATCATCATGTCATAAATTGAATATTTATCTCATTTAATATTATGATCTTTTAAATAACATATTTCCTTATAGTTTTTAATAAACATTTCTTCTTTAGTTTTTGAATTTGGTATATTAAACTTAATAACCCCTTTATTTATAGTACCCTTATTCAAACCATAATTATAGAAACAACTCTTTTTAGTAAAACCATTTAAATATCTTTTATCATTAGTCAAAAATATACAATATCCTTTTTTTATTTCCTTACCAAATATCATTTTATGATTTAATACACTTTTTTCTATTCTAGATAAATCAGCATGTATTGAATAAACTCCAAGATCTTGAGCACCTTGTTCTTTATATATGTAATATTCATTTGTTTTATCGTCAAAGAATTCTGATTTAATTGTTTTAAATTTGAATTCAAAAATTCAAGATTCGTTTTCATCAAACAAAACTAAATCAATATAACTTTTTTTATTATCTTCCATTTCATTGAATTGATATTCTAGTCTAATATTAATTTTCGGATATAATAATTTAACACATCAACTAAAATAAAATTGAAAATCCTTTTCATTATGAAAATATTTTCTTGTTTTTTGTAATTCATTAAGAACATTATGTATATCAATCATCAACATAATGATAATTTATTTTTTTCATTAGATATAAATTTTTTATGATTATTATCTGTAAAACTTTTTTATATTAGAAGGATTTGCTGTATCAGCTATAGTGCATCCATCTGGATATCATCTTTCATGTAGAATACCTTCATCTGGTTTAGTGAAGTTCGAATTATAGGAAATTTTAGTCAATTTAGTGTCATTAAATGCTCCTCCACCAATTGTTTTAACTGATGTTGGAATTATTAGCTCACCTGTAATACCAGAACATTTCTTAAAAGCATCTGCACCAATTGATGTTATTGAATCTGGGATTATTAAATTGTTAGTTATAATTAGAGATTTACCTTGGAATGCATTACTTCCAATACTAGTAACAGTTACTTGATTTCCTTTAATTGATAATGTACTTGCAATATTAAAATCAAAATTTGAAGCTAATGTTGCAAGCCCAGTGATTTGAGCTGTTAAATCATCTAGTATTTTATATTTAAATACCCCATTATCAGATGTGACTTGATTATCTGCTTTTGAAGTTATTGGATTATCAAATCTATAAGTAATAATTGTTGAATCTTTGAATTTAAGATTACTATTTACATTATTATTTGATCCATTGATATCAACTACTTTAAAATTTGTATTTTCAAATGATGAAGAATGTAGTGAAGATAGGGAATCTGGAATCCGTAAATTACCTGTCATTGATTTACAATTTTTAAATGCATCAGCACCAACTGAACTTAAACCTTCATTTAATATTAATCCTGTAAAACCGCTTGAACCTTGGAATGCATTTTTTTTATTGCAGTTATAGTAGATGGAATTTCTAATATTGAATTAAATCCAATACAGTAAGAGAAAGAACCATCTGATATTGTAGTTAAACTACTTGGAATGGTAATGTATTAAGTTTTGGGGAAACTCTAAAATAAAAGTAAAATTTTATTAAAGAGTTTTTATGTCTAAAAAAGATTTTGACACAAATAAATATTTAGAATTAGCAAAGCCATTGAAATTAGATTCAATGGATGATATTAATGATTTATTTAAGAATTTATCAAAAGCTATCATTGAAAATTCATTAAATGCAGAAATGCATGAACACCTTGGT
>CASESV010000017.1 GCA_949290735.1 uncultured Mycoplasmataceae bacterium | reverse complement strand
ACATATTATATATCTTTAGGATATAATAAGGCAAGGAAGAAAATGCACAATATTTTCACATTTTTAAATTTAGGCTCATTTTCGCTGCAAATTATCATGTTTAAAGTGTTAATTTAACTAAATTCAAAGATTTTAAATATTTTGGATTATAATTATATATATGAATAGAAGAGTGCAACATAAAGTTTCAACAACATACATTGATGGTAAAAGTAGAATTGTTTTAATACAAACAAAAAAACGTAAAGTTATTCTTAATAATGAATATCCATACGATTGTATGCAACAAGTTAAAGTTTTTAAAGGGCGTTAGTCTATTTTTATTTGCTTTTAAATGGTCTTTTGTATAGAAAGAGGCCAAATGAATATATTAAGTATATGTCTAATTGTAATAATTCTTTTATTAGTAATTATTTTAGTAGTTCTATCGATATTTTTCTTTTATAAACAAAAAAAATATAAAAAGGAATCTATTAACATAAGTAATAACAAAAAAACTAATGTAAGCATTGATATTGATTATATTTATGAGTCACAAAAAAAAGAAATTGAAGAAAATCTTAACGAACTAAATAGTAATTATAAACAAAAAGCAAATCAGATATTAGTTGATGCAATGCAAACTATTGTTCATCAAGTGATTCAAGAACACACAACAAGTTCAATAAATATAACTGATGATACAGTAAAGGGAAGAATTATTGGTAAAGATGGAAGAAATAAAAGAACTTTTGAACTTGTAACTGGAGTTGATTTAATCATTGAAAAAGATAATAATTTCATTACATTGAGTTCATTTAATCCTATTAGAAGAGAAATTGCAAAAAATTTATTAAGTGAATTATTAAAAATTAAATCAATAGATCCAAATAAAATTGAAACAATGTACAAGGATGTTAAAGCATCATTTGAAAATCAATTAAATGTTTTAGGTAAAGAAATAGTTGAAGATAAATTTAATATATTTGACTTAAATAAGGAACTATATCCATTAATAGCTAAATTAAAATATAGAACTAGTTATGGACAAAATGTTTTAAATCATGTGTGTGAAGTGGCACATATTGCAGCTAGCATTGCAAATACATTAAAACTAGATCAAAAGATAGCTATTAAAACTGCTCTTCTGCATGATATAGGAAAAGCAATTGATTTTGAATGTGATACTAATCATGTAGATGCAGGATTAAATATAGCTAAACAATTAAATTTAGATGAATATATTATTGATGCTATTGCAAGCCATCATGGTGAAACACTATCAAAAAATATTTATAGTGAGATTATAAAGCTTGCAGATACAATATCGGCATCTAGACCAGGAGCAAGGATAAATTCATATGGTGAATATTTTACAAGGGTTCAAGAACTTGAAAAAATAATAAATAATTTTAACGAAGTAAATAATTGTTTTGTCATTAGATCAGGAAGACAAGTAAGAGTTATGGTTAACCCTATATTAGTGGATGATTTTTCATTGGCAAATTTAGCAAATAAAATAAAATATGAAATAGAAAATAACGAAATCACCAAAGGTTTTAATATTAAAGTAACTCTTATAAAAGAAAATAGATATGAATTTGAAACAAATAATAAAATGATTAAATAACTTAAATTAATTTAAAGATAATGATAATAATTCATTATAAAAAAAGTCATCACTTGAAATAATTTGATTTATGTATGGTCTAACAAAATAGAATAAAGAAAGTACATTAATCTTTTTATCTTTAACACCTAAAACTCTTCTGAATTCAATTTCGATTAAATCCATCATTCTTAAACTTTTCTTTAATTTTGGTTTTAGTTCATGTTTAATAATCCATTCAATATCAGCTAATTCTTGCTTCAAAGATGGCAACCGTTGATTAAATAATTGATCATCTCCATCAATAAAATAAGGATTTTGAAAATACAATAATTGCTTTTTAGTTTTATCAACAATTCCTTTATTGATAATTTTTTCATCAAGTTCTTTTTCTAAAATACTTAATTGCTCAACATTTTTAACTTTAAATGATAAATCTAAATCTGATATTTCTATTTCTTGTCTAATTCTTTTTACTTCATCATATTTTTTATTAAGTTCATTAACTAAAGATTGGTATTGATTTGGAATGATACCATGACACTCAATAAATGCTTCTAATTGTGCCTTATTTAAATTCAATTGATCTAATTTTTCGACATTAGACAATCATAAATCATAATTTAAAACATATTGAACTAATCTCTTTCATTGTTCAAATTTTAAATTTTCAAATTTCGTGATATCTAAGGTAATATTAAAAGCATTTTTATTTTTCATATTTACCTAACTTTTAAATTTGACCATCGTTGTTATTTTCATCTTTTGATTCATTAATTTCATTCACATCAATGTCAACTTCAACCATTGGTTTATCAAAAATATCTTCTAGTTCCATATCAACGTTAACACTATCTGCATATTTTGTTGATTCTTCTCTATTTTGATCAAGTAGCATAATTTTATCAATGAATTTAGATAAATATTTATTTTTATAATTACTATCAACTTGTCATGCAAGTTCACTTAAATCTAATGTTAATCATTTTCTATTTCTAAAGAATAATTTTCTATAAATATATTCTTCTCTAAATTTCCCAGCTGATTTTCAATTATCTTTTTGTGTAAAGATAGCAGCTACAGGAGTAACATCTTTATAGATTGCAAAATTAACAAAGAATGTACCTTGCATTTGATTGTAAACTATACTATATTCCTGTGTTAATTTAGATCTGATAAAATCATATATTTCACGATGTATTTTAGATACAAATGTTGGTACTTGGTTTTGAATTTGTTTATTAGCACAAGCATAAGACATATTAGATGCTCATCTTATTCAAGAAGTAAATACTCTTGGACCCTTAGCAGTTGATGATGTACCTTTATACATATTAGCATCCTCTGATTGGAATAATTCTAGTCTATCTTTGGCTCTTGTAATAGCAACATTAATCCGGTTAGGTCCATCTGCTTGAGTAGTTAAAGAACCATAGTTTGAAACTGTTTGGTCATAACCAATTGAGAATAAAATAATATCTCTTTCATCACCCTGTACATTTTCAATATTTTGAACAAAGATACTAATATCATTACCTTCATCAGATTTACGTTCCATTCATTCCTTAACTCTTGGATTTGATGATTTTAATAAACGTTCTTTAATTACTCCTTGTTGAGTAGCATTAAATGTAATAATACCTAGCGATTTTTCATAATCAGGAGTTTGAGTTAACTCTACAATTCTTTGATAAATTGCATTAGATTCTTCGATGTTACATGAATTAGCTCATGTACCATTAACTCTATGAACAAGTACTGGGTTACTATAAGGAACACATTTTGAAACTAATTTTAATTGTCTATTATAGAAAACTTGATTAGAGAAATCAATTAATTCACTAAATGTTGAACGATAATGATAGTTAAGCATTACATTTGTACTAGCACGTGATTCATAGTATTGCATAATTGATGGCGCCTTAACAGCATCGGCCAAATCTTGCGCATACTTTGAATCATTTGAAACTTGCGTTTTAATTTCAACTTTTTGTTTAAATACTGTTGTTGGTTGTAATTGTTTAGTATCACCTGAAATTACATATTTAACTCCACGATACATACTTGGTAATGCTCTTTCAAGTTCAACTTGTGAAGCTTCATCGCAAACATAATAATCATATAACCCTTTTTCACACGGAATTAAATTACATACTTCTTCAACAGAAACTACATGAATTGGGTAAAGATTTCTAAACAAATCAAAGTATTGTTTAATAATTGCTGATGATGGTTTTGGATTAAATGCTGTTCTTTGACGCATAACAGTATTAAATTCATTCCCATACTTTTTAACAGTATCTATAAATTTTGTAAAAATCATTCTATTAATTAATTGTTTTGTTTCATAAATAGATTCTTCAAGACGATCTAAATAAACTTCAGTTTTTTCTTCAATTTTTGATTCTTTAGCACTAAACTCATGAAGGTAACCTTTAATTTCAGAATTAATGAAAATATATCAAGAAGCAAATAATCTTAAATCAGTTGATACTTTTGACTTGTTATTTGTTTCACTAACAACTGAATAATATGATTCAATTACTCTAATAAATTGATCCATATCAACTTTTCTACACATATTAATTCATGCTTGTTGTCTTTCAGTTAATTGTTCAATATAAGATTCAACTGATTTATCCTCATTTAGAATTCTATTTAAAATATCATATTCTTCAAATTCTAAACCTTGGTTATCCATAATGTAAGCCGCTACAATAATACGTTTATCATAACCATTATAATAACTTAAATAGTCAGCTAATTGTTGAATATATCCTAAATTGATTTGTAAATCTTTATTAAGTTGTGATGAATATGCAGTAAATGAATTTATTAAATGGTTAATATCATTTTCATTAGAATCATCACCAACATATTTAGATACAAAATCCATTATTTCAGCACGTGTTTTAATATTGTTTTGTTCAAGAATAGCAACATCTGCTGGATCTGCCATACCTACTAATTGTTTAATTGTGTACTCTTTAGGACCAAAAGTTACTTTTGTTAAATAAAGTTTATTTGAAATTTTATAATCAGTATAAATATCTTCAAATAGTTTTTCAGTTGTAGCTCTATTTACAACTTCTTCAACGATTTCATCTTCCATTGATGCTCTAATTTCAATGAATCTCTTATATAAACGATCGAATTGATTATAGAAATATTCAAAATCTTTTCTTTTAGTAACCATATGACAAGCAATAGGAGAATAGTCACCTAATCTATTAATTAGAACATCTAATGCTGTTTTTTTACTTGAAACAACTAATGCTGTTTTATTATTTAATGCAATGTTTACTAAAATGTTACAAATTGTTTCTGATTTACCAGTTCCAGGAGGACCTTGAATTAAAGTATTACCTGCTAATGCTCTACCAACACAAAGTTGTTGTACTATATCAATCATTGAAAATAGATATATATCATTTGATCTAAAATCATCATTAAATTTTTTATAGTTGAACATTAGATTTGTTTTTGGTTCAAGTAATTTTGCTAAACCTTCAGCATCTTTGTTAATAATTGTATTAAAATCCCAAAAGATTTGATTGTTATAGATATCATACAATCCAATTGTTATAGTAGGAGTAATAAATGCTGATGCTTCATATCCTTGAAATGATTGTAAAATTTCTTGTTTGTTTAAAAATGGACATCTATCGAAAGGTGAACTAAATGCTGATGTGTCAAAAACTATACCAATATTAGCATATCCTTTTAATACTTTTTCAAGATTTAAATTTTCAGTCGGTCCAAATATTTTTGTTTCAAATAACATTTTTTTCTTAATTGAAACAATCGTTGCAATAGATGGGTTTACATCAAATGATTTACCTTTAATTGTTATTTTTACTTCATCAATTGATGTATATTGAATTTTAACTGGAGCAAAAAATAAAGGAGCATTAAAAGTGGTGTATGAAGAATCTCTATCTTGTCAATAACCTCTAATATTTGGGAAACCAACTTTAAGTGATCACTCACCTGAATCAGCTTCTTCTAACTCTGCTTCTTTTTCTATATTTGTTAGAATAGTATCTCAATTAGTTGCATCTACTTTTAATTTTTGATCAACTGAACCACCAATTGGTCTTCCGTATTCATCATATTCTTGGTATGTTGTTTTCCCAGGAGTTCAACGTGGGTTTTCTAATTGACTTAAGTATATAGAAAACTCAACATCACCTTGGTTAAGTGCTTGAATTAATTCAATAGCTGATTTATACGGACAGAATTTATAAATTACTTCTACAAAATCAATTGAACCTAAGTTTTCTTCTTGGATTTGAAAAGCTGCTGATTTATCACTTGATTCAATTAATTTTTGCTTAATAACTTCAAGTTCAATGTGTGAGTTTGTTTGTGCTGGTGATCGTGATTCATTATTATCTTCTAATGGAGCAACATATGTTCCATTATTAATAGAACTTTCCATATAACTATCTTGTTGATTTTGTTGTTGGTTGTTTTCATTATTGTTGTTCATACTCTTCTCCTTTTCTATTGCTTTTGATTATCCTTGTCATGGTATTCAATTTGTACCATCTGAATAATAATAATTACCTTGTTCATCTAAATATCATCATGTCCCATTTTCATCTTGCCATTGTTGACCTCCTCCTGATGAATTTGTTGTAGATTCTTGTTGCTCATTATACGTGTTTTCAGTTGCTGAATAACTATTTTCTTGCTGTTGATTTTCTTCTTGCTGTTTTAATTCATTTTGTTGCTTCTTTAATTCCTTCATTTGTTGTTTAATCATTTTCTTTTTTTCTTTTTCTTCTATTACTTCAAATGGATTAGATTCTTCAACCAATGATGGAATAGGAGCTCAATTTCCTGTATCATCTACTGCATAGTAATTCCCATTACCGTCATGGTATGTTCATCTACCATCAGGTCCTTGGAAGGTCTCGTTAGCCGGATGAATTTCTATATATTTAGATGAAGATTTATTTTCAAATTGTTTTTGATAATCTTCATTACTTTCTCTTTCAGCTTCTTGAGATTCTTTAATTAATTGTTTTTCTTTTTCTTTTGCTTCTTTTGCTAAACGTTTCGCTTCTTGACGATCTTGTTTTGATTTTTCTCTGTTATGTTTCTTTTCCTCTTTTAATGTTTGAAGTTGTTCAAGTTCACGAACATGATTTTCCATTTCTTGTTTATCTTGTTCAACTTTCTTTTTCTGTAACTCATAATATTTTTGTTGAGCTTTTGCAATTCTAATATCTTTCATTTCTTCAAAAACTTCAGCAGCATGTTTAGTTGGAATTCATTCATTATTTTCATTTAGCGTGAAATAATTACCATTACCATCATGGTATTCTCATCTACCATCATCGGTTTCATATTTTTCATTTGCTAAGTGAATTTCCTTAAATTTCTCAGCTTTAATCCGTGCTATCTCGTTATTTAATTTAACTAACTCATCGATACTTTCTTCTTCACTTAAAGCTTTTAATTTTTTAGCTTCTTTAATTTTCATGTTAGTTAATTGCTTAATTTGTTTAATAGTTAAACCTTCAAAGTTGGTTTCTTCTAAACCATATTGTTTAAATAATTCTTTTGACTTTTTAATTTCTTCAACTCTACGTTGTTGTTTATCTAATTCTTTTCTAATGTTTCTATATGGATCAAATTTTTCATATGTATCAACACCAACATTATCAATTAATTGAATTTTTAAAACATTTGATTTATCATTCTTTAAAATTGTTTCTAGTCTAATTTGTTCATTAGTTAAAGCAATAGCACGATCTTCATATTCTTTAATTAATTCTTCATATTTCTTTAATTTATCTTTATTGATGTCTTTTGGATCTATTGTTTCTCTTCAATCGATTGCAGGGTCTTTTGCTAAATCAAAGTTTTTAATTAAGTTAATAAATGAAACAACATCAGAAGTTTGAGCTAATTGTTTTTGTAAATCATAATGTTTAAAGAAAATTGAGTTATTCTTTTTGTTTGAACTTGTATTTTCTTTTAATCATGATGCATCACTTATAACAGTTTCTCCATTATCTCATGAATTATGAAGAATATTTCCTCTTAGTGACTCTCTAAAATTTGCAGCATCTCTAAATTCTTCTTTGTTAAATCATTTAAAAACTTTATCCTCATATTGATCAGGATAAAAATCACTATTTTCTTTAACAAGTTTAACTGAACCTATATTTGAATCTTCAACAATATATTTTGAAACAGCATTATTATCAATTAAATCAAAAGTGTTAAAATTTTGACTTAGGTTTTCTAATTTTGAAACCTTTTTCATTAATGCTTCATTTTCAATTTTTAAACGTTTTTGTTCTTCAGCTTCATCTATAAACTTTCTTAGCTCTGCTGTATCCTTAAATGGTCTTGTAGTAATTGAACCATCTTCATTATAAAATCTTACATATTTAATTAAGTTTCCATTTTCGTCCATATCTACAACAAATGAATCATCATAAACTTTGTATCTTTCTGGATCAAATTCAAACTTTAATAATTTGTAATAATGTAGCAATCTAGTCAACATTATTTGATTAACTCTTTTTTGTTCAGCATTTTTCCTTTTAATTCTTAGTGATGATGAAACTAAATATAAAATTGTGAAAAGTGGAACAAGTACCATAATGATTGAAGAACCAAAAATCATTATTTTTTGAGTTTCAAGATTTAAATTAATAACATTAGGAATAATCATTAAAATCATGATATATACTGCAAATATAAAAAAGATTAAGAATGAAAAGAAAGATACTCAAAAACGAAATCTATTATTTCTTGGGATATTAACAACACCATTTTGAATGTCATATTCTAATCTATTGATTTCATTAGAAACAGTTAATTGTTCTTGTAATAAAATTTCCTGTTGAAGTGAGTTTAATTTATCTTTAGCCATTGTTCACTCCTCCATCATAATCTACATTATTAATATCTGTAGAAGCATCATTATTAGTGTAATCAATGTTATCTACATATTGTTGTTGATTAGCTTCAAAATTAGAATCATTTTGATTCTTTTCCTTTTTAGATTTTTTCTTTCTTTCTTTAATTTTTATTGGTTTTACTTTTTTATAATTCTTCATTTCTGGATCATCAAGTGATTTAAATAATTCTTTATAGTTATCATCTAATTTTTTAGCCACTTTTTTAAGTTCTGCTGATTCTTTTTTTGTAAATCTAGGATCTTCATCAATTTTCAAAAGTTCTTGACCTAATTTTGAAATTCTTGTGATTTCATCTTTTTCACCCTTAATGACACCCATTAAATAAGATTCCACATCTTTATATGCATTATTCGACAATTCTAATACATTATAGTTGTTAATATAATAATCTTTATTTCTTGTCTCTGATTTAGTATTTAATTCATCAAGTTTTTTGATTTGTTCATTTCAATATTTTTCTTCATGATTTTTAATAATAGTTGATAATTCATTAACCTTGGTTTTCTTAAATTCTTTAACTATAAAATCACTAAATAAAAGTGATGGATCTTTTTGAACTGTATATGCATACTTCATTCTATAATAATCTTCATGACTAGACATTAAATTCATAATGTGAAGTATGGAATCATTAAACATTAATTTATTACATGAGAAGTGAGTTGAAAAATCTATAATTTTAAGAGTACTTAAATTAGATGCACTAATTTCTTTTAACTTAAATCCTTTAACCATTATCTCAGCAACTAAAATTTTATATGCTTCATATAAGGATTTGTATGAAAATATTTTTACATTTTTATAAATAGCATTAAGTGCTACCAAATACATCAAAGAATCAATATCTACAATTTTTGATTTATTAGAAACATCTAATACTCTAGCTGCTTTAACAGTAAAACTATCAGCATATACCCATTTAGTTTTTCTTAAATCATCTTTGATTTTATCTAGTTTCAAATACAAATCTATTTTAATAACTTTTGATGATCAATTGACACTTATCCTTGGATGACATTCTCATTCAATATTTTTCATTCTATTTAAACTATCAACATATTGTTTTAAATATCAATTTTTATTGTCTCTTGCTCTAATAAAATCTTGCTCAACTTCATAATTTGATTTGCTCTTATTTGTATTTTTAGGAACAATTCTTTTATTTTTCATTTTTTGTGATTGTGAGTAAGCAAAAGCATGAACATTATTAACCCTATATTTTGTTTCAATTGGTCTAGTTTCAGTAACTATTAATGAATATGTGTTAAAACCAATAATTCAAAATGGTTCAAACATTTTTGTTTGATTGATTAATGTTCCATATTTGTAATATGCAGTAGTAGTAACAATAACCTTTAATGTCTTTTCAGTGTCATTAGGTAAAAGTCTGATTTTTAACTTTGCTTGTTTTGGAAGATTCATCTTCTTTTTAATCACAAAAATAGATGAAACCATCTTCTCTGTAAAATCAGACGGTAAATAATCGATATATTTATTGTAAGTTTTAATATTAAGTACAAGTTGGGTATTAACATCCATCTTGTGGTTTATACTTTTATCACTTTTAACTTCTTTAACTTCAAGTGGTTGAGGGTTATAATTTTTAAATTCATCAATTTCTTTATCTATGTTATCTTTACTATCACTTGATGAGTCAAATTTTTGATTACTATTTTTTTTCTTTTCTTTACTTTTAAGAGATTTGGCTTTTTCTTTTTCAGCTTTCTTAAGTTCTTCATCAAGACTAATATTATCAATAGTTTGATCTAAATCACTAATACTTTTAGTTTGATTTTTCATTAGCAACCTCCTCTCCTAGTGTAATTCTAACTAAATTAGGTGAGGTTTGATCAGGATCATCTTCTTTTTCACTTATGTAAGCATAAGTTTTTGAGTATTTACGTTTTCAAAAGTAAGTAATAATGTAAATGGCAAAGCAAATGATACCAATTGCTAGTAATGCAACAACTAATCAAATAGACACTTGAATAAGAATATTCACTCATTCTGGTAAATTTAATTTAGTAGGGTCTTCAACAACTTCACTTTGTTGAATTGAAACAACATCAATAGCCGTATTAGCTTTTAAAGAGAGTAAAATAGCCAAAAGAATAGTAAAAAATAATAAAAATAAGCTACAAGTAGCTAAAATTATCTTCTTTTTGCTATTTTTTCTAGATTTAAAAAACTTAAAATTAAACATTTTAACCTATATATATTACTTATAAATTATAACATATCCATATAATTATATAATTATTAAATTAGTTATGATTTTGATTATAAAAATTAATAAATTCATCTAACTCATAAGCATTATCAATAGAAAATTCGCCACTTTTTAAGCGTTTTAGTGATTTCACAATAGCTAATGAATTTAATTTATAAGCTAAATCTCTGGCAAATGATCTTACATAAAATCCTTTAGAAACATCTATTAAAATAGTAAGTACATTATTTTTGTAGTCTATTATTTTATAATTAAATAATTTAACTAATTTACTTGGTAAATTATCAATCTCTAAATTCTCTCTCGCGTATTTATATAACTCTTTTCCATTAATTTTAACTGCGCTAAACATTGGTACAACTTGCATATATGAACTAAAAATATTAGATGATAAGATGTTTTGGATATTATCAAAAACGGGAATATTATTTGTTTTGCTTGTGATATTACCTTCTATATCTAATGTATTTGTTTCATAACCAAACTCAATATCTACTAAATATTGCTTGTTATCGAAAGTTAAATTATTGAGATGTTTAGTACCTAAATTGACACCAATAACAAGTACTCCAGTTGCTAATGGATCTAGTGTTCCAGCATGACCTATCTTTTTAATATTGGTCCTTTTTTTTATATACTGAATTGCTTGGTTAGAAGACATTCCAAGTGGTTTATTAATATGATAAATATCCTTCATAGTAATTCATATTATAACTTTTAAAAATGGTTATGATTTCAAAATATAGTATAATTTTATATATTATGGCAGAAATGAATGAAATTATAACTTTTTTAAAAAAGAATGATAAAGCACTTTGAAAAACTATTGGAAAAGATATTAATGATCCAACAGTTATTACTAATGAATTGATAAGACATTATCAATGAATTTTTTTAATGGGTGATATTGATAGTTTAGATATGGGGGATAGAATAAATAAAAATTACAAAAAACTATTTGTTTACTCATTAAGAGAAAATCCTGAATTTAAAGATGAGTTTTTTAACTATATTTTGTTTGTGTTAAAATCTGGATTTGATTTTGATGACAAAACTTGAGATCGTTCAATAATTATGGATATTTTAGTTAATAATAAAAGAATGTTTTGATTTGATTTTGCAGCGATGTACACACTAATTGCATCAAGTTATAGTGAATTAAGACCTATTATTATGAATGAATTTATTGTTGATGATGAAATTGGTATTTCTAAACAAGATTTTATTAAATTATTTGATGGAATATCAAATCAAAAATTTTTCAATGAGCTTAAAGATTTAATTAAAAAAGAAAGATTAAATACATCTAAAAATATTTACCTTACATATTAATCAAAATTATTAAGTATAAACTTGCATTATAAACTATAATACATATGAGGAGTTAAATATGTATAAATATTTAAATGCGATGAAAAACTTGTCATTACAAGCACTAAACAATGCAAAGAGTGGTCATCCTGGGATGGCAATGAGTGCTTCTAATATAACTTATGTACTATACACTAATTTTATTAATATTGACAAAAACAATCCAAAATGAATAAATAGAGATAGATTTGTATTAAGTGGTGGCCATGGATGTTTAAGTATATACTCAATATTCCATTTTGCAGAATTGGTTGATAGAAAAGAAATCTTAAATTTTAGAAAAGGATCATCTTGATACCCTGGACATCCAGAATATAGTAAAAATAACTATATCGATGCTTCAACAGGTCCACTAGGTCAAGGAATTGCTAATGGTGTAGGTATGGCAATTGCTCAAAAATTTCTAGAAAATAGATGACAACAAATTTCAGAACTAATAGATCATTACACATATATTGTGTGTGGTGATGGTGATTTACAAGAAGGTATTTCATATGAAGCAATGTCTGTTGCAGGTAAATTAAAACTAAATAAACTAATTATTTTATATGATTCAAATGATTATCAACTTGATTCTAAGGTTACTGATGTAAATAATGAAGATATTAAAAAAAGAGTTGAATCACAAAATTGAAATTATATTTTATGTACTAATGAAATAGAAGAAATTAAAGACAGTATTGATAAGGCGAGACATTCTGATAAACCAACATTTATTGAAGTTAAAACAATTATTGGTGAAGGTACTACTGTTGAAAAATCTAATTTAGCACATGGTTGCTTAATTAGTGAAAATGAACTAATGCATGCAAATAAATATTATCAAACTAACTATAAAGATTTTGAATTTCCTGAAGATATTTATGAACACTTTAAAAAACTTGTTGTTGATCGTGGAAACAAAAAATATCAAGAATGAGAGAATAAGTTGAATGAATATAAACAAAAAGAACCTGAACTTGTTCAAGAGTTTTTAAATAACTTTGATAATAAATTTGAAGACTTCTCTAAATATTTAGATGTGTCAGATATATCAAAAATAAATCAACCAACAAAAAACTATTTAAAAGATTATTTTAAGCAATTAAATGAGTGTAATGACATCATCACGCTAAGTGCTGATTTAGCATCTAGTACAAACTGTAAAATTGGATCAGGAACATTCAATTATGATTATAAATCTCCTTATATAATGTTGGGTGTTAGGGAATTTTCTATGTCTGCAATCCAAAATGGAATTTTATATCATGGTGGTTTAAAATCATTTGCTGGTACATTTTTATCATTTATTGATTATGCCAAATCATCAATTAGAGTAGGAGCAATGAGTAAACTTGCTAGCAATTATATTCTTACTCATGATACATATTTAGTTGGTGCTGATGGACCAACACATCAACCTTATGATCAAATACCAATGTTAAGAGCAATAGAAAATGTGTATTTAATTAGACCTTGTGATGAAAGAGAAATGTTGGGTGGAATAGGTCTATGTTTAAAGAACATAGATAAAACTTATTGTTTAATCTTAACAAGACAACCAACACAGTCAATTCATGATACTAAACCATACATGGTTGAGAAAGGTGCATATGTAATCTATCAAGATTCCTATTCGCCTGATATTACATTAATAGCAAGTGGTAGTGAAGTCGATTTAGCAACAGCAGCCATTGAAGCAATTCATGAAGCATATAAAATGACAGTTAAAGTTGTTTCATGTCCTTCTTTAAAATTATTTTTAGAACAAAAACCAAAATATATTAAAGAAACAATTAAATCTAAATGTGGTGTAATATCAATTGAAGCTTCTAATGATACTTATTGATATGAATTATCAAATTACACAAAAAAAGTAAAAACAATAAGAGCAAAAAGTTTTGGATATTCAAAAGATGGTGCTAAACTATATAATGAAAAAGGTTTTAATGTTGACACCATCATTAAAAAATGTCAGGAGTTAGTAAATGAAAAAAATTAAGAAAATTGGAATATTAACATCTGGTGGAGATTCACCAGGTATGAATAAGGCTTTAGCAACTATTGTTGAAGAATCACAAAAACATGGTTGAGAGGCATATGTAATTATTAATGGTTATAAAGGTTTATATGAAAATAAAATTAGATTAGCTAGTCATAGACTTGTACTAAGTCAAGCAAATTTAGCAGGTAGCTGTATATTAAGTAGTAGATTTCCACAATTTAAAGATGATAGTGTTGCAGATGTTGCAGCAAAAAATGCAAAAGATGCTGGTTTAGATGTTATCTTTGTTTTAGGTGGTAATGGTAGTTTTGCAGGTTCTAAAAAATTAAGAGATAGAGGAATTAATGTAATGGATTTACCTTGTACAATTGATAATGATGTTGCTGGAACACAATTTACAATTGGATTTGATTCTGCATTAAGTGCTTGTGTTGATACTGTTGATATGTTAAGAGCAACAGCAGATACACATGGTAATACTATGTTAGTTGAAATTATGGGTAGAAAATGTAGTGATTTAACAATAGCAACTAGCTTGGCAACTGAAGTTGATTATATCATTACCCCTTATAATGTAAAAACACCAGATGAAATTGTTGAAATAGTCAAAAAAATAAAACAAATTCCTCATAAAAAAGCTGCAATGATTTTAATAACAGAATTAATATATACTGGAAAAGATGGGGAACAAATAGCATTGCATGATCTTAAAAAATATGTAGAAGAAAAAACAAAGATACCAACAAAAACCCATGTAATTGGTTTTGTTCAAAGAGGGGCACATCCAACAGCAATTGAAAGATATAATGCTTCAAGAATGGCAAGACATGCTGTAAATTTAGCTGCACAAGGAAAATTAAACTTAGCTATTGGTATTGATGGAAATGATATGGTTGAAACTAGTATTGATGCTAATTTTGATCGTGTTGAAAATAAAGCTAAAGTTGAGGCTGCAATTAAATTAATTAATAGAGTTGACTATAAATAATGAAACAATATCTTGATCTATTGAAATTTGTTAAAGATAATGGCGTATTAAAAAATAACAGAACTGGTGTGAACACTATTTCTTATTTTGGTACGCAAACTAGATATGATTTAAATAATGGATTTCCTTTATTAACAACTAAAACTGTTAATTTTAAAGCTATTGTGCATGAATTATTATGATTTATTAGGGGAGATACTAATATTAAATATTTAGTTGATAATGGTGTGAATATATGAAATGAATGACCCTATGAAAATTATAAAAAATCAAGTTCATATAAAAATGAAACACAGCAAGAATTTATAGAAAAAATTAAAACTGATGAAAACTTTGCAAAAAAATTCGGTAATCTAGGACCTGTTTATGGAAAGCAATGAAGAGATTTTAATGGAGTTGATCAATTAAAAAATATTATTGAAGAAATTAAAATAAATCCAAATAGTAGAAGATTAATTGTATCCGCCTGAAATCCTAATGATGTCAAAAGTATGCTATTACCACCTTGTCATAGTCTATTTCAATTTTATGTACTTAATAATAAACTGTATTGCCAACTTTATCAAAGAAGTGCTGATTTATTTTTAGGAGTACCTTTTAATATTGCTTCATATTCATTATTAACCATAATGATTGCTAATGAATGTGGGTTGGGTGTTGGTGAATTTATTCATTCAATTGGAGATTGTCATATTTATGAAAATCATTTAGATCAAGTTAATATTCAATTATCAAGGACTCCTAAAAAATTACCTAAATTAAAGATAAAAAATAAAAAGAGTATCTTTGATTACAAGTTTGAAGATTTTGAATTAGAAGATTATAATCCTGATCCATTCATCAAGGCACCGGTGGCGGTTTAATATGTTAAAACTAATTGTTTGTGTAGATAAAAATTTTGGAATTGCAAAAAATAAAAAACTTCCTTGATCAATTCCTGAGGAGATGCAACATTTTAAAACAACAACAACAAATCATACAGTTGTAATGGGAAGAAAAACATATGAATCTATTGGTAGATTATTACCAAATAGAAAAAATATTATTTTGTCAAGAAACAATGATTTTAAGATTGATCAAGCAATCACTAATATGAAATTTAATGATATTATTGAACTTTCGAAAAAAGAAGATGTTTTTATAATTGGTGGAAGTGAAATATATAAATTATTTGAAAATTATTATGATGAATTAATTATTAGTTATTTGGATCAAGATTATAATTGTGATACATTTCTTAAAATAAATCTTAATAATTTTGAAATTATAGAAGAAATTAATTATGAGAAATTTAAGCTTGTGAAATATAAAGCAAGAAAAAATATTATGTATGGAACAGTTACAGCTAATAACATAAAAAATGAAATGATTAATTTACATAGAGAGTTAGTTACTAAATATAAGAGCACACCACATCTTGTGATAGTTCAAACTGGTAATAACTATGCTAGCAATGTTTATATTAAAAATAAAATGAAATTAGCTGATGAATTAAAAATAAATGTTAGTCATATTCAATTAGAAAATCCAAGTGAAAACGATGTCATGAAATTAATTGAAAAATTAAATAATGATAATAATGTTCATGGTATTCTTATTCAATTACCACTAAATGATGGTATTAATGAAAAGAAAGTAATTAATGCAATATCTCCATTTAAAGATGTTGATTGTTTTCACCCATACAATGTTGGGAAAATGTGAATAGATTGTAAAGAAAAAGATATTCTAATACCATGTACACCACATGGAATAATTAAGATGTTAGAGTATTACAATGTTAATTTAGAATCAAAAAATGCAGTTATTATTGGAAGAAGTAACATTGTATCAAAACCATTAGCATCATTACTATTATCTAAAAATTGTACCGTTCAAATATGCCATTCTAAAACTAAAAATTTAAAAGAATTAACTAATCAAGCAGATATTTTAATTTCAGCTATTGCTAAAGCTAATTTTATTGATAAATCTTTTGTTAAAGATGGTTCAATTATTATTGATGTCGGTATCAATAGATTAGATAACGGAAAAATATGTGGAGATGTTAATTATTTAGAATGTATAGAAAAAGCACAATTAATTACTCCTGTTCCATTTGGGGTTGGACCTATGACATTGATTATGTTATTTTATAATTTGTTGTTGTGTTATAAGCTAATGCATAATGAAAATAAATAATTTAAATATTGCATATTAATTTAATAATCACCAAAAAAGTAATTGATCATTAATGGTAAAAATTTATTCATTAAATTTAATAAAATAAAAAAATTTTTTTTAAAAAAATTGCACTTAGGTAATGTATTAAGTTTTGGGGAAACTCTAAAATAAAAGTAAAATTTTATTAAGGAGTTTTTATGTCCATGTGTAGGATTTAACATGCTTTACAAAAATCTTGTTTTAACAGTTTCTCAAAAAATGCTACATCTTTATAAATTAATTTCTACAAAGAAGATTATTTTTTCTAAATTTTAGTTAATGTATTAATTTATAATAGTTTTTATCTAAAAAATATTAAAGTGGCAAAAATCCGCTAACTTTATATTCTCTATTTTCTACAACACCATTTTTATAGAATCGTACCGTTATAGTTATTTCATTATTATCATAATCACGATTTATACGACTAACTGATACATTAACACCATTTGAATGAGAACCAAGTTGTAATCCATCAACATAGTTTTCGACATTAAACATACCAACATCATCAATGGTAACTTTCTTTCCTGCATCATTAATAACTGGCTTAACTGTATCAACAATTTCTAAGATATCATTAATCTCTGGCTTATTTGGTACAAATCCATATATTTGATAGGTAATAGTTTTTTGTTCACTTGTTAGAGGATTTGTGAATGTTAAATTTACATATAATAAACCTTTATCATCATATGGTTTTATGTCTGAAATAGTTACAACAAAGTTAGAATCATTATTTGGAATTCCATCAATATAATTTCTAATGTTACTTACATTTACATCACTAGCTTTAATTTGTTTTCCAGCATCATTTATTGTTAAATTAACAGAATTAACTTTATCCATGAAATCGTCTGGAACTTTAAAACCAGTTACTGTATAAGTTTTTTGTGCGTTTTCACTTGTGTATGTTGGGTTAATATAATCAATGGTAACCTGAATTGAACCAGCAGTTGTATTTGGTTTGATATTTGTTATGGTTACTT
>CASESV010000016.1 GCA_949290735.1 uncultured Mycoplasmataceae bacterium | reverse complement strand
CATATTATATATCTTTAGGATATAATAAGGCAAGGAAGAAAATGCACAATATTTTCACATTTTTAAATTTAGGCTCATTTTCGCTGCAAATTATCAAGCATATAAGCTTGTAGATCAAGCATTTGACAATCAAGATAATTTATTTATAATGATTAGTAATGGTTTAAAACCAAATAATACTAAGGGTAGTAAAGTGAAATTAGATGAACATAAAATAGCTGAAATAATCAAAAACGTTGTTAAACCAATGATTGATGAGTCATTGAACACTGCTTTAAAACCCATTAATAAACGTTTAGATAATATTGAAAATAGACTATCTAATCTTGAATCAGATGTTGCTGAACTTAAAAAAGATGTAAAAATCTTAAAAAGAGAAGCAATCAAACACGGTTGGGACCTTAGTGAAGATAAACAATAAATAAAAATAAATGGAAAATTTCTTTCAAAATTGGTTAGTAATAATTGAGATCAAAAATGAAAGGAATTTAAATGAAAAACACTAGTACTAATAAATCATTCTTTAATAAAATATGAAACAAATTCAAACATCACTTAATGATTAACTTTAAAACTAATGAATCCAATCAAAGACAAAAAGCACACAATTATGTTGATCAAGCATTTGACAATCAAGATAATTTATTTATAATGATAAGTAATGGTTTAAAACCAAATAATACTAAGGCTAATAAAGTGAAATTAGATGAAAATAAAATTGCAGAAATAGATGAAAATAAAATTGCAGAAATAATTGTAGCAACAGTTCAGCCAATGCTTGATAAGGCTTTAGAACCTATTAACAAACGTTTAGATAATATTGAAAAAGATATTTCTGATTTGAAATGATACACTTATCAATTAGTATCTGAAGCAAAAAAACATGGATGGGATATTAAAGATAAAAAATAAAATATTTAAAAATAAATGATAACATTAATTAAATCATGTAGGTATTGATTTATGTGATAACTAATTTTATTTATCTGTAAACTATTTTTTTAAAAATATACAGCAAGATCATCTAATAAAGAAATTAATTTAATATAAAAGTGAAATAGTCATAATAATTAACAATAAATTATACCAATAAGTTCTAAAAAAATATAATCTAATTTAATAAATATTATTTTAAAAGTTTAAAATATATATATGAAGTTGATTAAAAAAATATTAATATCAACTATAAGTTTATTAGTTGCTTCAGCAACTACTGTTTCTGCTGTTTTATTAGTTGTTTATAATAAAAAAAATAATACAAAACAAGATAATCCATTGAATGATAATAATGGAAGTATTAGCAATGTTAGTAATAAGGAGATTATTGCAACATCAAGTGAACAATATTCTTTATCTGCTAATTTTAATTCTTCAATCTCTGAGGAAAATTTACAATATGAATGAAGTGTTGATTCATCAAATGTAGTATTAGTACCTAATACTATTAATTCAAGAATTGTTAAATTTTCAGTTAATATTCCAGGTACTTATCAATTTACTACAAAAATTAAGAACACATTAAATAATGAATTATTAACAACTATTAATCAAAATATTAAAGTATATGCTAAACCTGTAATATCAATTAACAGTTTATCTAGTGATTTTTATACTACAACGCAATATACATTAACCTCATCTTTATCAGATGATTCAATACCTAATATTAAATATGAGTGAAGTGTTTTACCCAATAGTGGAATTATTTTAACTAATAACAACTCCAAAGATGTTATTTTTGAAGCTTCAAATCAAGGACAATATACATTTAAATTAAATATCAAAGATCAATATAACAATATTATTAATAGTGTAACAAAACAAATTAATATAATTAATAAACCAACACAACCAACATATCAATTAGAAATACTTTCAGATGATGGTTTTGTATTTAATGAAGGAGAAACAAAAAGCTTATATGCACAATTAACACCAATTAATGCAAATGTTAACTATGAATGAAGTGTTAGTCCTTCTTTTGGTTTAACTTTTATAAATTCAAAAAATGAGGAATACATTCAATTTGTTACAGATGTTGCTAATAATTATACTTTCAATTTAAAAGTAACAGATAAAAATGGAAAAACAATAGCAACTGCATCAAAACAAATAAGTGTGAATTCTTCTACACCAACACCTCCTTCATATAGTGCAACAATAAATAATCCATATGATAGTATGATAGTTAACAATAATTATGAATTATCAGTTTCAGTGAATCCTACTGGTACATATTATTATTCTTGATATGGAGATCCAAGTTTAAATATTACAGAAAAAAATCATCAAGTAAGTATTCAACCATCAAGTAAAGGAATATATCCAATTAGTGTTGATGTATTTAGTGATTTGAATAAACAAAATAAAATTGTGTCTGCAACTCTATCGCTAACTATTAATGAAGATATTCCAACAGTTGATTATAAACTCTCATGAAATAACTTTAGTACATACCATAATTTAAATGATACTTATCAATTAACTGCTAATTTAACAAATGAGCCAAATACAGTTTATTATGAATGAACTTCTAATAATAGTGCACTTCAATTAACTAATAAAAATTCAAAAACTGTTAGTTATTCAACATCAACTCCAGGTGAATATGAATTAACATTAAATACCTATAAAGATTCATCTAAATCTAAATTATTAGCTTCTAAAACAGCATATATGTCTTTTAATGATTTACATACTCCAAATGAAGAGGAAATTTTAGTTACTAGTATTAAAGATGGTGTTGGAACTCCTATTACTGGTGGCGGTGGCTTTACAAGTCCAGATAAATTTTTAGATCAATTCAATAATTATGGAGTTCTAAATACATATGCACTAACTACTTACATGTATATGAGATCAGAATTTATTATTAGAGGTTTTGAAAATGTTTATTATCAATTAATAAAAAATGATTCATATAATGATCTATCATTTAGAATTTTCGGGATTGCTACTCAAGATATTGCAACATGAGGTGATAGTATTGCTATTTCAACACTTGTTGAAGGGATATCTGGTTTTAATGTTAAAGCAGGTGACAAAGTAGATTTAACAATTAGATTTAAAAGAACTGATACAGTAAATCAAGGAACAAATAACTTCAATAATGGCACATGTTACTTTAAAGATGCTAATGTAGCTTTAAAAAGAAACCCTAATTGGGGTTCACCAATAAACAAAATTTTACCTTTTTATACAAGTGGATGAAGTTCATTTGCTAAATTAAAAATTAATAACAAAATTATTAAAGATACAAGTTCAATAGCTAATAATAGAACAGTTTTTGTTTTTGCTTGAAAAAATTCAAATCAAAATTATTTTGTACATAAGAAAAGTATTTTATTTTAAAAAGTTAATATTTTAAATAATTCTATTGTAATCACACTCTAATTCAATTAAAATTTTATTATCATTTATAATAATATCTATGCAAGAATTAAACACTTATAATGTAGCTTCGGCTTCAAGAAGAATTTTTAGTAAATTTTTAGATTATGCACTGATAATATCATTATCAATATTAATCAATTTTTTAATTTTATATTTATCATTGGATTGAAACAATATTAATAATGGAAATTACAATTATGTTTTATTTTCAGGTTTATTTTTATTATCGATGGTAATTAATCTTATTATTTGATTTTTTTATTTTATTTTGATTCCTGGAATGTGTAGTGGAAGAACTTTATTTAGCTTATTATTAAGGATTAAATTATATTGAGACGATAATCAACATTTGATGAGTAGATTAATTAAACATGAAGGAATTTGAATTTTACCCATTTATTTTTTAAATATCATTATTGCTCTTGTTTCTTTTGCATTTAATCAACCCGCAAAATTTATTACTAATATTTTTAGTTTCATGAATAATAGCATCAATCAATCAATGCAAATAGCATGTTCAGTATTATTTGTAGTAATGATGATTTTAAGTTTATTTATATTAGGTAATATTGTAAATATTATAGCAAACAACAATAGATCATCATATTTAGATGATGTATGTGATATTTATGTTATTCATATTTTAAAAATTGAAAATAAAAAAGATAGCAAAAAAGAAACTAAACATCTATTACCAGGATCAATTGATGAGAGGGAATTGGATAATTTATAATGCAAGATTATAATCAATTAAATAATAAACAAAAAGAAGCTGTAACCATAGGAGAAGGTCCTGTTTTAGTGGTAGCAGGTGCAGGTAGTGGTAAAACCAAAGTTTTAACTTCAAGATTTCAATATTTGGTTGAAAACTGAAATTTAGATCCTGACCAAATATTAGCTATTACTTTTACTAATAAAGCTGCAAATGAAATGAAAGAAAGATTGAAAAAAGCAATTAATAATAATTTTAAATGAGTTGGTACTTTTCATTCTATTTGTTTAAAAATATTAAGAGAAGATATTGATAAAATTAATCGAAAAAAAGATTTTAACATTATTGATGATGATGACCAAATGTCTATATTTAAAGAAGCATATAAAATTTATGGAATCGAATCAAAGGATACGCCATTTAAGCAAATTTATAATTTACTAGATAAATACAAAAGGCATTCATTAACTTTTGAAGATTTAAAAAATGAAAAATCATGAGATTTTTTAAATATAAAAAACCTTAGAGATTGTTTGAATAAAATTAATGTTATCAAATATTATGAAAAATTTTGTTTAGAAAATAACTTACTTGATTTTAACGATTTATTAATTTTATCAAATAAAGTAATGCAAGTTGAAGATGTAAGAAATAAATGATCAAATAAATTTAAATATATATTAGTTGATGAATTTCAAGATACTAATATGGAACAATATGAATTAATTAAAAGTTTATTAAATAAGGAAAATAATTTATTTGTAGTTGGAGATCCTGACCAAATGATTTATACATGACGTGGTGCAGAACATGCAATTATTAACAATTTTAATAAAGATTTCAATCAATGTAAAACAATTATTTTAGATATTAATTATAGATCATGTCAAGAAATCTTGGATGCATCGAATAATTTAATATCATTCAATAAAAATAGAATAGAAAAATCATTAGTCTCACATTCTGGCTATTCAAATATTAAACCGTTTTATTATGAAGCAGATAATCAAGATGAAGAATCTAGATGAGTAGCAAATAAAATCAATGAGTTGCTAGATTCATCAATTAACCCAAGTCAAATAGCAATTTTATATCGATCAAATTACTTATCAAGAAACATTGAACATGCATTAATTCAAGCAGGAATAAAATATAAAATGTTTGGTGGTTTAAAATTCTATCAACGTAAGGAAATTAAAGATATCATATCTTATCTTAAAGCATTATATTTTGCAGATGAATTAAGTATTAAGAGAATAATTAATACACCTCGTAGAGGAGTTAGCTTACAAACAATAGAAGCTATATCTAAATATGCAATTAATAATAATATTACTTTTGCTAGAGCATTATTTGCTTCTGAAAATATAGATGGATTAACTAGAGTAGGTCAAAATGGTATTAAAGACTTTATTGAATTTATTTTAAGTATTAATGTAAAAAGAAAATTAATTGATGTGTTTGATGAAATTATAGAAAAAACAAAATATATTGATTATTTAAAAGCTAATGAAGAAGATTATAAAATACAAAATATTGAAGAGCTTAGAGCATCAATTTTAAAATATGAAAATGAGCACCCAACATGTAGCTTTGTTGACTATCTACAAGATATTAGTCTGATGACAGATAATGATGATCAATATGAAAATGCAATATCATTAATGACTGTGCATGTTTCTAAAGGTTTAGAGTTTGATAATGTTTTTATAATTGGTATGAATGAAGATATTTTCCCAAGCAAGCAATCTATTAAAACATTAGATGGTATTGATGAAGAAAGAAGAATAGCATATGTTGCAATGACAAGAGCTAAAAATAATCTTTACATGTGCTCACATGGAGGAGTTAACTATATGTATAATACTTTTAACAAACCAAGTAGATTTATTTCAGAAATTTCATCATCACTATATACAAAAATAATGCCAAAAATAAAATCAATTAACAAATCATTTAATGATGATTGATATGATAGCACCGCAACTCCAACCATTAATATTAATCAAGTTTATTCTAATCAAAAAATTGATTATAAAATCGGCGATCGTATTATACATTCTAGTTTTGGTATGGGTATGATTATTAATATAAATAATAATGAACTTACCATTTATTTTGACTCAATTAAAACTAAAAAAACAATTATGGCAAATCATACATCAATAAAAAGAATATTAAATTAGTATTTTACAAATAAAAATAGAAAATTATAATTTGCATCTATATTAATTTATTAATAAAATTGAATAAAATAAATATTCTATTACTTATCAAATTAATAATAAATATTTTTGAAAATAATTATGTGAAAATTATAGTGATGTGTATAATATCTAATATATGAAAAAAGATGATTTATCACTTCTAATAGATGCTACAGGCCAATATTGTTATTTATATTTAATTTTAAACAATACAATTATTGCTAAATCTAAACATGAAAATCAAAATAATTTATCATATTCATTAGCTTTATATATTAGAAGATTATGCATTAAAAAAACTTTTAGCATAAATGATATTAATAAAATATACTTGGTATATGGACCGGGGAAATTTTCAGCAATGAGAATTAGTTCAGTTTCTACTAAAATTATTTCATATTTAAATAATGCAAAAATTTTTATCTTAGACAAATTAAAATATTTATCGGTTGATAATTGCTATTGTATTGTTAAATCTGATGGTAAAAAATCATTTGCTATTGAGTATCGTAATGGGTATGAACAAGATTCACCAAGATTAATTGATGATCAATATATTGATGAATTTATAAAAGATAAGTCTTTAAAAATAATTTATGATAATGATAATGAATATAATGTTATAAATAAATTAAAGGATTTTAAAGAAGTAGATAATGAATTTCTTTTAGAATATTGGAAGCCAGCATGTTAAAGAAAACTACAGATATAGATAAAATATTAAAAATAGATAATGAATGTTTCGAGAATTCTAAATACACAAGAAAGATGTATGAAGATATGCTTGCAACATGTGAATTTTATTTAATATGTGAAGATGTATTCAATAATAATAAGCAAGAAGAAATTGGATTTATTATAATTCAAAATATTGAACTTGAATGTGAATTGATAAAGATAGCAATAAAAAAGATTTATCAGAATGAAGGTTATGGATATGCAGCAATGAATCAAGTTATAGAACAAGTTAATTTTAATAAATTTTACCTTGAAGTTAAAGAAGATAATATCCCTGCTATGAGTTTATATAAAAAATTAGGTTTTAAATTACTATATACTAGAGATAATTATTATTCAGACGGGAAAGATGCAGTTGTTATGGTTTATGAGAAAAAAGCTAAAGTTATGAATTAGATATTATCAATTTGTAAAAATATTTAACTTTCTTTTTTGATAATTTCATATATTGTTTGATATTATCTAGGTGGTTTTCTTTGCTTGCTCATCCATAGCAATAATACCACCTTAAAAACATTAATTCATACATTGTTTTGAAACTTGTTATCTTCATTTTTTTCATAAAATAAATAAAAATATTACCGTCTTCAATATTTTCTTCACACAAATAATTAATAGGGTCAAATCATGAGTAATTATAGCAAGCTCATTCAAAATCAATTAATTTAACTTTATTATTTTTTGTAAGAATTATATTTTTATTATTAATATCTCCATGTACAACTTTAATTAACTCATCTTTGTGCTTTAAAAGAATTTTGTTATAAAGATCAATGTATTTTCTGTTATAAGCTAAAATATCAATATATTTAGATCAATCAAATATTTCTAACTTATGATTATTCACTTTTATATTATGAATTTTTTTTAGCTCAGAAAATAGATTATCAATTCTTGTTTCATATTGTTCATCTAGGTTAAATAATGATCCATCAATTCATTTTTTAATAAGATTACCTTGCTCATCACTAAATATAATTTCTTTTTTAGCATACTCTTTATACAACAGTGTTTCATTGCAATATAGGCTAACATTTGGTTTAATTAGTTTTATTATGAATTGCTTTTTGTCTTTTGTTATAATTCTGTAATTTAAAAAAGAAAAACCAGATGAAGATTGTTGTTCAACCTTGATAAGATCTTCTTGTTTATATTTTGTATTTTTAATAAAAAATAAGACTGCTTTATTTTGTATTTGATTCATTGTTTAGCTCTAATTGTTTATATCAATATTTAATTCTTCTTAAAACTTCTTTTCTATATTTTTTAATTTTTCTTGTTTCTGGAACTCTTTTGGTTCAGAAATATGTATACATATGTACACAAAAAATTATTTGAACATATTGCTTAATGTTATTTTCGATTTCATCAATTATTAAAATTTCATCATAATTTAAATTTAAATCTTTAATCAAATTACATATATCTCATAGTTTATGATTTCAACTAGCTCATTCAAAATCAAATACTTTAATGTTATTGTTAGTTAATAATATATTAGAACTTGAAAAATCGTTGTGCGACACTACAAAGTCATTAAAATAGAATAAATCAACAATTTTTTTATAGTCATTAAAATATTTTTCAATCTTATCATCAATTAAATTTAAATCATAATATTCAGGGTACGTGATATATGTTTTATAAGGCTTAATATTGTGAATGAAATTTAAAGTATTATTTATATGACTTCATTTTTCTATAAAATCATTTTTTGATGGATGTTTACCATCAATTCAATATCTTAAATAGTCTCCTGTATTTTTGTTGTAGTATAAAAAGTCACCATTATTTAAATTAGCTTCTATTATATATTCCAATTTTCTATTTATATATTTATTTTCATTTGCAATTCTTAGTTTAAGTACTTGATTATCTTTTAAAGTAATTTTGTATATTTGATTTACAAAACCTTTATTGATTTTTTCAATATTTTGAATTTTATCAACAATTGGAATGTTATTTTTATCCAATCAAAGCATTACATCTAATTTTGTTTGCATATATTAAATATTATAATGATATTTAATTTTTAAAAAGATTTATTTAATTAATTATATAATAAAATTGTCCAAGCAGTTAGTCGCGCTTGGTTGGGTGGCAACGCCTGTAAAACGTCATGCAACCGGGTTTTATGAAAAACACAATCCAAAGCTCTCTGAATAAGAGTTGTGTAATCCTTTCTTTCATTTTAGGATATTTATTTATAAAAGTTAGCTATATATAGACTATGAGAAACAGGGCAGCGCACCCTGTTTTTACATCAATATGTGATTTTAAATATTTTATTTAATTAAAGTACAATATTTAAAGTTTCTTATTGTTGGGATAATTAACATTATTCTGATTATTTACATTAGATAAAGTTTAATATATTATAATCATATTAATATTAATTGTTAAGGTTTGTATGTACGATTGTATTTTTATAGCTAATGATCATGCTGGAACAGAATATAAAAAAGAATTAATTAAAGTATTATCGAAGTACTTTAAAGTTGTGGATTTGGGTACTAATACAAGTAATTCAGTTAATTATGTTGATTATGCAGATAGAGTCTGCTTATCAGTGAATTCTCATAAAAACTCATTAGGTATATTAATTTGTGGAACTGGGATTGGAATATCAATTGCGGCAAATAAACATAAAGGAATAAGATGTGCGTTATTATATAGTGATAGCGTTGCGTCTTTAGCTAAACAACATAATAATGCTAATGTCATTGCTTTTGGTGCAAGAGAAATGACACTCAATGATATTATTAACAGAATTGAAATTTTTCTAAATACTAAATTTGAAGGTGGTAGACATCAAGAACGAATTGATTCTATGAATTAATATTATTTAGATAATCTTCTAGTATAATAATTGCACTTACCATATCAATTACTTTTTTTCGTTGTGATGCTTTTATATCTTGTTGCATTAATCTCTCACTAGCTCTAATGGTTGTATAGTTTTCATCTTGAAGAACTATTTTTATATCTTTAAAATTGATTTCAAGTAAGTTTTTAAATTTTTCTGATCTTAGAGATGCTTCATTTTTAATTTCAGAATAATGATTTTTAGCATATCCTAAAACGAATGTATCAATTTTATTATCATAATCTAAAATAATAGATTTTAATTTATTAATAATTTGCATAAAATCATTTTTTGAATATTCAAAATTACATAACCCGATAACCAATTTGTTATTTTCATCGCTAATTGCAATACCACATGTCTTAGAACCTAAATCTAAGCCTATTTTACGCATTTAATTGTTCCTTAATAATATTAATTATGTCAGCAACATTTACCTTATCAGAACAACCACCTTGTACAAAGTTAGGTTTTCCTCCACCTTTTCCTGAAGTAAGTTCATTTATTTTTTTAATGGTGTCATTCAAATTGATTTTATTTTTTGCGTTTGTTGCTAGCATATATTGAATTTTGTCATCTATAAAATTAATAACCGCAAAGATCTTATTTTGTTGTTCATTTATTAAATCAGATAAAGCATTAAAAACGTTTTTGTTGTCATAGTTTTTAATTTCTCCAATAACAAGATTATCATTACTATTAAGCACCATTTTAATTTCTTCAACTTGTTGTTTAGCATCTTGCTTTTCTCATTCTAGTTTAGACTTTTTAAACTGTTCTAAAATATCATTATATTTAACTTGCATTTGGTCTATATCCTGATTGTAATTAAAATTATTAATTTGATCAATTAAACTTTGTTCGCATATTCCACTATCTAACATTAATTTAAAATCAACTTGATATTGTTTTACTTTATTTTCTATGTATTTATTGATTGTTTCAAAACTAGTTATAGCTTCTATTCTTCAACTACCTGCTGCTTTTGAGCTAAAGTTAGTGATCTTAAATAATTCAATATCTTTAGTGTTGTGAACATGTGTCCCCCCACAAAGTTCGCAACTTACATCCCCCATTTTAATAACTCTTAATTTTCCTTTAATTTTTTTATAAACATCTTCAAAATAAGCTTTTGCACCAATAGATTGTGCTTCATCTAAACTTAGTTCTAATACTTCAACATCAATAGCTTTTTTAATTATTGCATTGATTTCATTTTCAATTTCTTTTAATTTTTCAGGAGATAATTTTTCATGATACTGAAAGTCAAAAGTTACCTTTTCAGGAGATTTAAATGCACCTTCTTGTTTAATGTTTTTATCAACAAGTTTTGTTAATGTTGCATGGATTAAATGTTCAACAGAGTGGTTTTTCATAAGTAATTGACGTCTATGATCATCATTTGTAATTTTAACAATTTGATTTAATTTAATGCCATGCCCATTTTTTACATGATGAATGTGTTGCAAATTAGGTCCTTTAATAACATTATCAATTTCAATATCATCATTGATGAAACCAATATCATGTAATTGTCCGCCACTAGTAGCGTAACAACAACTTTTATCTAAGACTACATAACCATCTTCATTTAAAGTATTAACTGAATTAAAATCTTTATCAAATAATTTTACAATCTTTGCGTTTTCAATACATTGAGTATCATAATAAAACTTAAATTCAGTATTTAGTTTTAATAATTCTCCATTTTGAGCATTCATTGCTATTTCATTTTGTCTTGATCTACTAATTTCTTGATGTTGTTTAAATAATTCTTCAAATTTTTGTTGATCAATATTAAGATTATCTTCTTGAGCAAGTTCATTTATAAGTTCAATAGGAAAACCATAAGTTTCAACAAGTTTAAAAACAATCTCTCCAGATAGACTATTATTAGATATTGAATCTTTATACAATTTAAATCCTTGGTCTAAAGTTTTTTTGAAAATTTCAAATTCTTTATTTAAAACATCAATGATTTTATTTCTTAATTCACATAAATATGGATAGTATGACTTCATCACATCAATAATTGCATCAACAATAACATTAAAAATATTTTTTTCAATACCAAGTTTATATTGTTTTACTATTAATCTTCTTATTAATCTTCTAAGAATATAGCCTCTTTCTTTATTAGATGGAATAGCTCCATCAGCAATTGCAAAAACACTTGCTCTTGCATGATCAACAATTACTTTATATGCTAAATTTATTTTTTGTTGCTTTTCATCATCTTTAAAGTATGCATCAACATCATATTTAAAATTTGATAATTCTTGGATTTTTTTAATTGGTTCCAAAAATAAATCTGTATCAAAATTTGTTGGCACATTTTGACTTATACAAGCCAATCTTTCTAATCCTGCTCCAGTATCGATATTTTTTCTGTCTAATGGACTATAGTTATTTTTACCATCATTATTAAATTCACTAAATACAATATTTCATATTTCTACATATCTATCATTTTCAATATCTTCAAAAAATAATTTTTCACCTATATTATTAGGGTCATATTGGACACCTCTATCATAATGAATTTCAGTACATGGACCACATGGACCATTACCAACATCTCAAAAATTTCTATCTCTTCCACATTTAAGTATTTTATTTGGATTAATTCCTAAAGATATTCATTTTTTATATGTAATATCATCTTCTTCAAAAACAGTAAAATACAATTTTTCTAATTCAATTTCAAAATGATTTATTAGTAAATCAAATGCTAATTCAATAGCTTTTTCTTTAAAATAACCACCAATTGAAAAATTTCCTAGCATTTCAAAAAAGGTATGATGTCTACTGGTTACACCTACATTAAAAATATCATTAGTTCTTATGCATTTTTGAGAATTAGTTAAATTTTTATGTGGTGGATTTTCTTTACCACTGAAATATTTTTTTAATGTAGCAACTCCAGAGTTAATTCATAATAGTGAATTATCATTAATTGGTATTAGCGATGCTGATTCAACTTCTAAATGATCATTATTTTTAAAATAATTTAATCAAACATCTCTTATTTCTTGACTGGTTAATTTTTTCATTTTAAACTCTTTCTTAAAAATATATACATATATATTTTAATAAATAATGTAAATAATATAATAACTTTGATTTCAATAAACATAAAATAATGAATTCATAGCTAATTATTTGTGTTTAGTATTATGCTTTTTAGAATTTGATTTTAGCTTATTTTTAATTTGATTTGATTTACGATTTTTATTATTTTTTCGTTTTAGATTTAGTTGGATAGCATCTTGTTTTTTATCGATATATTTACTTTGCTCAATAACTGGTATTTTCATTTTTACAACTTTTTCAAGTTCTTTTATTTCGTATTTTTGTTTTGGGGTACAGAAGGTAATTGCTTCACCTTGTTTTCCTGCTCTTCCAGTTCTACCAATTCGATGAACATAAATTTCTTTTTGCTCTGGAATATCATAATTTATAACTAGTGGTAGATTTGAAATATCAATCCCTCTTGCTGCGACATTAGTTGCCACTAAAATTTGTAATTGATTTGTTCTAAATTCATTTAATATTTTTGTTCTTGATTGCTGTGTCCTATCAGAGTGTAGAGCATCAGCTTTAAATTTGTTATATTTAAGGAACTTTGATATTTCGTCAGCTTCTTTTTTTGTTCTAGTAAATACAATACATTGTTGTAATGTTCTTCTTGAATCACCCAAAATATCAATTAGTAATGATAATTTATTATGATAACTAACTATGTATATTTTTTGGTCTATTATAGATCTAATGTCAATTTTATTTTTAACTTTAACAATTTTGAATTCACCCATTACTTCTTTTGCTAATTTTTCAATTTCACGAGTAGATGTAGCACTAAATAATGATGTTTGCATTCTATTAGACATTTTATTAACAATAAATTTCATATCTTTAATAAATCCCATATCAAGCATTTGATCTGCTTCATCTAAAACTAAATAATTAATATTTGATAAATTTAGATGTTTTTTATTGTATAAATCAATAATTCTACCTGGAGTACCAATCATTATGTCAATTCCATCAGACAAAAACTTTGCTTGTAAATCCATATTTGTACCACCAAAGAATCTTGCTGTTCTTAGTCCAAGAAATTTTGCATATTTCAAAGCGTTAGTATATACCTGTTCAGCTAAATCTCTTGTTGGTGTTATTATTAGCGCTTTATGTGATCTATTTTTTGAAATGTTTTCAATAATAGGAACTAGAAATGCAGCTGTCTTTCCAGAACCTGTTTGAGCTAAACCAAATATATTTTTATTTCTTAATATTTTGTTAATCGTTTGTTCTTGAATTTCAGTTAAATCCTCATAACCTTGATTAAGTAAATTATTAATAATTTTACGATTTATTTTAAGATCTATTATTTTCATATCTAAAATATTATAATATGATTTTTACTTTTTTATAGGTTTGTATGAATATCGGTGAACATTTTTTACAGGTCCATATTCATTAATAGCAAACTTATGTTGCATGGTAAGATATCCTTTATTATCTTTAAATTTATATTCAGGATATTTCTTATCAAGCTCAATCATTATTCTATCTCTATAAACTTTTGCAATGATAGATGCAGCTGCAATTGATTGTGATATCTTATCACCTTTTACTAAATTTAATTGCTTAATATTGGTGTCTAATTTTTCAAAATCAATTAATAAAAAATCTGGTTTTATTTTAGCTTTTTCAATGCATTTAAGCATAGCATATCTTGACGCTTGTTTTGGATTTAGTTGATCAACAAGAAAAGGATCAACTTCAAATACTTCTCAACAAATTGCATTGTCTTTAATTTGTTGATCAAGTTTAATTCGCTGTTGATGACTAAGTAGCTTAGAATCCTTAATTTCATTATTGATATAATCAGGTTCAAATATCACCATTGCTGCAACTAGAGGTCCGGCAATGCACCCTCTACCTACTTCATCAAGTCCGGCAACATACTTGTAACCATTTAAATATAGTTCATTTTCATATTTCTTCATTATTTAATCTCAAATCTTTGTAATTTATCATGAAAAATATTTGCATTAGAATCAATCAAAATATTCGTATTTTTTAAATTGTTGATTATAAATTCAAGATTAGCATGATTTATTTGTTTATTATCATCCTTCAATGAAACTCAATTACATTTTAATTTTTGTAATTTTAATAAATTTTTTTGTAAATCATTAATTTGTTTTATATCTAAAAAATAACCATAACTACAACCTTCTAATGCATCAATGAAAAGATTAAAAGAAACATCATCAATTTGGTTATTTCTTAGCAACATAAATTCAAATTTTGTTACACCTAAATTTTTATATGCAAGAATTTGTGTAATCATGTTATTGTAATCATCTTCATCAAATACATTGATAGGATTAACATTAATTACACAAATAGGTTTAATTTTAAGATCATAAATAGCATACTCAACTAAATCAATATTAGGACTATAAATAACATTATCAATATTTGCATATAAATGTATTTGTGTAGCATCATTTTTGTATGCACTCAAGCAATTTGTTTTACTATCAACATATCAATCATTTATTTTTATATTTTTCATAATAATTAAATTATATTAAATTATGAATCTTGAATCTAATAAATTAAATTTTAAATATGCAATTTTAAATTTGTTTAAAATAGACAGTATAGATTTAAAAAATACAAACTAAACAGTATAATGCATATTAAATAGAAAAAGCTTATATAAAAATTAAAATAATTATTAGTTTATTTTTAATTATTTTTAGCTTAGCTACTGTTTTGATTTTGAATATGCTACTTATGCATTAATAAAAATAATGACCCAAATAAGATGTTGAATAAATTTTCAAAATCATTAAAAAATAACTTTAGCTACTCATAATAGGGAATCTTTATTTTGATGTACTGATTAAAATGTTTTTAAAAATTGTGAAAAACTAATGATGATCTTACTTTTAATTTTATTCATAATGATTAAGATTATTTATTTAATTATGCTTGACTAAATTAGTTTACATTAATCCCATTAAATTCATTTGATGTTTTTAAAATAATTACGATGTGTTGATTATTATTTTTAATTAACAATAATCACTTAAAGATGACATTTGAATTGATGTTACTAATTTTTTAGTTAAATAAATGTTGAGCTAATTGATAAATTTAATATTTTTATACCTTTAACAAATTCATAAATAATATAAAAAATTGGCTTTAGTGATTAACAGGCAATAAAATACATAATACTAATCATTAATTAATGTCATTACTTTAAATAATAAATTTTTATAGATTAAAATAAATAAACTTATATTTTTAAGTTAAATAACATTTTTAATATTTTGATTATTTTGTAATATAATAATTTTAGGTATAATGCGCCTGTAGCTCAGTAGGATAGAGCACACGCCTTCTAAGCGTGTTGTCGGGGGTTCGAATCCCTCCAGGCGCGCCATTAATAGTAAAATCGGGGTATCCCGATTTTTTTATTTATATCTAAAATTACATTTATAATATAAATGTAATTAAATTTTTAAAAAACTAGATAGGAGAAATATGAAGGTTATCGTAGTAGGAATTAATCATGCAGGTACATCTGCAATAAGAACATTATTATCACAAAACAATGAACATGAAGTTATTGCTTTTGATAGAAATGACAACATATCATTCTTAGGTTGTGGAATTGCATTGACCATTGGTGGAGTTGTTAAAAATACTGAAGATTTATTTTATTCAAACAAGAAAGAACTTGAAAAAATGGGTGCAAAAATCCATATGAACACTGATGTTACTAAAATAGATCCAGAAAAAAAAGAAGTTGAAGTTGTAGATTTAAATTCAAATAAAAAATCAATTTATAAATATGATAAATTAATTTATGCTGCTGGTTCATGACCTATTAATTTAGGTTTAAATATGAACATTGAAAATGTTGAAATATGTAAACTTTATCAACATGCATTAAAATTAATTGAAAAAGCTAATGATAAATCAATTAAGACAGTAACAATTGTTGGTGCTGGCTATATTGGTTTAGAATTAGTTGAAGCTTTCCATAAAAAAGGTAAAAAAGTTAATTTGATAGATTTTGAAAAAGATATTTTATCAAACTATACAGATAAACAATTTTCTAAATATATAGAAGATGCTCTTAAAGAAAATGGAATTAATTTATTTTTAGGCCATAAAGTTGAATCTTATGTTGCTGATTCATCTAATAAACTTAAAGAAGTTAGAACAAATAAAGCAACAATTCCATCTGATTTAGTAATTCAATGTACTGGATTTGCGCCTAATACATCAATTATTAAAGGATTAAAAAAATCTAAAAACAAAGCAATTATAGTTGATCAATATTGTAGATCATCAAATAAAGATATATATGCAATAGGTGATTGTTGTGCAATTTATGATGCAGCAACAAAAAAATATAGAAATATAGCATTAGCAACTAATGCAGTTAAAACAGGTATCGTTGCTGCTTCAAATATTAATAAAATAAATAAAGTAAAACTAGAAAGTATTGTTGGTACAAATGCTTTATGTATATTTGGTATTAATTTTAGTAGTACAGGATTATGTGAAAATAGTGCAAAGAAATTTAATATTAAAGTTAAATCTTCAACATTTTTTGATAATGATCGTC
Source organism: uncultured Mycoplasmataceae bacterium (assembly GCA_949290735.1). Lineage (GTDB taxonomy): Bacteria > Bacillota_I > Bacilli_A > Mycoplasmatales > Mycoplasmoidaceae > Mycoplasma_L. Next base: position 4,387 of record CASESV010000016.1, on the reverse strand, counting down.
CAGAATGAATGAATGAATATGGAAAGGTTGGTGTGAAAATAATATTTGAAGAAAAAACTTTAAGACTTGTTGGTGCTCAAATAATTTCTTTTGGAGAAAATAATAATCATAGTGAATGAATTTTTTCATTAGCTTTAGCAATTCAAAAACAAATGTCTATAATTGATACAGCATTTACTGATGTTTATTTCTTACCACACTATAATAAACCATTTAATTTTGTTTTATCAAGCATTTTAAGCGCTTTAGGATTTAAATATATTAAAACAAAATAATTTATTATAGTTTATCTATAAATTTATTAGTTTTTGATTTTCTGAATTTATTGCAATATTCAGTTTCTGACATATTGTTCTTTTTGGCATTTCTAACATTAATTATTTTATATATTAAAACTATTGATTGACATATAATACCAATTATATTTGTTATTACAACAGGTAGATTTACTAGTAAACTACTAGAAATATCACTACCTTGTTCTAGTGAACTAAATATACCTGATATACCAAGAATAACTCAAGCAACTGAACAACTAAAACCAAAAATAAAAAACCATTTACTAATTCCGGTTGTATTTTTTGTTATTGCAGTTTTAATGGCTTGAGGAATATAACAAGCAATAGTTATTATGGTTGTAATTCAACCAAAAATAAAGACAAATAATGATAAGGGAGTATCAAACATTTATATTATTTCCTTTGAAAAAATCATTACATTATAATCATTTTTCAAATAATCCTTTATAGTTTTTAAATCATTAATTTTGACTGGAATAACCTTTTCTAATTTAAATTTATTTTTGATGTATCATTGATAATTACACTTAACATCTGTAAATAAATAAAATTTATTGATATTTAATTTTAATAAATATTTTTGGAATTCTTGCATTAATATTGTACCTTGACCTAATAGTTTAGAACTAAAAATGACAAGCTCAGCCCCATCTAATTTATTAGAATTAATAATTTTAGCAATTCTAGATTGTAAAGTAGCAACATCAATAGCTTTTTGTGATTTAAAATTATGTTTTTCAATTTTTGGTTCATTTGCTTGATAATTAATATTTGCTCCAAGAATAGCTTTTGTTTCTCTAGATGATTTTGAATCTATAAAATAGTTACAATGACTAAAACAAAAATCATAAAATGTTTTTAATATAAAATTTGCATCTTCTATATCTAAATTATATTCACTAATGCATATGATATTATCTAATAATTCCTTAACTTCTTCAAATTGTGGTAATAACTTTCTTTTCATATAATAAATTATAAATAAATTTTGTATAATATTTGTGGTTATTTGATTTCCATCATCAGATTAAATATTTATCGATGTGAAAGTGTTTTTTAAATACGGAACGCAGAAGTATTTATTTAGCAATGAAAAAATCAAACATTATTATGAATAACAAAAAATACATAGATTTACATCTACATTCTTTTCATAGTAAAAAAAATGGAGATGCAATTGATTGATTAGATGAATTATCAACACTAATTAAGTTAAGAAATAAAGAAATTAAGGCATTTAGTATAACAGATCACGATTGCTTTAGTTTTTCACTTTATCAAAATTTTAAAAAATTAATAAAAGAATATAATTTTGACATTGTGTTATTTCCAGGATCTGAAATAACAATTAAGAGAAAAAACGAAAAAAGAGCACATATTCTTTTTATTTTTGATAACCAAACAAGTGATAGTATGTTAAATGAATTGGAAATGATAATCCACAAACACTATCAAACTGATGGAACAAATCTATCAAATTTTATAAAAGAATTAAGAGATAAAAATTATAATTTTACAATGATTCCACATGTTGGAAAATGTGATAGTGTTAGTTATGAAGATGTAGAAGAGATAATTAATGAGATAAGTTATGTTGAATCTCCTATTTCTAAACCTGAATTTAGTAGATTTATGAACCAAGCAAATAAGAAAATAAAAGCAATTATGTTTAGTGATACTCATGTCTGATCTACATATGCAGGATCAAAAGTATATACTTTATCTAATCATATTGTTTTTGATGATCTTAAAAATAGTTTAAATTATGAGGAGGATTAATGGAAAATAAATTTATATCAAAACTAGTCTTATTTGATGAATTGAATGAAAAAATGTTAACACTTAATTTTAAACAAGGTATGAATATTTTAATTGGTTCCAAAGGTGGTGGAAAATCAACACTCTTAAAAATAATTCACTTAATGCATAATAAGATAATGTTAAATAAAAATTTACTTGATACACTAAGAGAATATAAATTAAGAGTAGAATATCTTGAATATTCAAATCAAGAAAGAATATATTTTAAAAATTTAGAAAAAAGTATTGCAAAAGATTTTGATGACATAATCACTCAGGATGATAAGATAAAAATTGCGCTTTCTGATATTGGTGAAATTAAAAAAGATTTAGAAGCATTTATTGATAATTTAATTGAAAGTAATGCTTTTTATTTAACTAAGATAATTTCTAGTTACCTAAATACCTTTATTAATATTAAAAAACTTAGAAATGAATTTAATATTAATTGAAATTTACTTGCTCAATTTAGTACTAAAAATGAAAAACTTACAGAGTTTAAGCATAGATTATTTGAGAATATTAAACTTGAAGAATTAAATGATAACATAGATGTGAAATTATTATCATTAATAAGTACCTACATTTCAACATTAAAAAATAATAGAAAAGATATATATCTTAAATATGATACTACTTTAAATGAGTTAGCTTCAATTCATAAGCATGATGCATTGAGTAGTATTCAAAAAAAATCAATTAATAAAATATATAATGAATTACTTAGCAATTATAAAAAGCAACTTAAATTATCTAGTGATATTTCAGTTGGGGTTACAAATTTTAAAAAGGATGCAAAATCACTATTTAATAATTTAGCAATTCAATTGGCCAGAAACTATTGTCTTTTTAGATATTTAAATAAACCTAATTTTTCAATTTTATTTAAAGATAAGAGAAAAACACATTATGATATGGAATTATCTATAGATAAAAACATCCTGTTAAATGAAATTTCAGCTAATGAAGATGCTGATGAAACATGAATATTTACTATTTTTGATAAACTTCTGTATAAACCAAATAAAAAATTACTTGAATGAACTAACTGGGTTATTAATTCTTATAATAAATCAGACACCATTAAAAATGGTGATGTGAGAAGTGTTATCATTAAAAACCTGTCAACTAAAATAAAAGAACATATACAATTATTAGCAGACGGAAAAGACTATAACCATATGTCTTTAGGTACTAGAACAAGTTATGGGATTAAACAAAAAATAAATAAGTTTAAAGAACCTATATTGTTTCTAGATCAACCAGAAGATAATTTAGATAACTATACTATATTTAATGAATTAATTAAAGTCTTTAATCATAATAAACAATTTTTTATGGTTACTCACAACTCAAATTTTGGAACATTAACTGACCCAAAAACAATTACCACATGTTCCTTGAATAAAAATGAATCCTACAAATCTTACATTCAAGAAACAAATATCTTAGAAGAAATATTTATTCCAAGTGAGCAAAATATTAAAGATAGTCCAGTTAGACACTACCTGGAGGGTGGTAATGATTCTCTTTATAAGAGATACCAAAAATTAAAAAAGATAAATAGTGAAAACAAACATAATAAATTCTATAAAAAGGAGAATAAAAAATGAAATTAGTTTTTAATAAAAAAGTTGTTAATAATAGAAATGCAATTGAAGTATCTTTTGATAAAAAAGTATTGATTTTTTCACTTGATGATAATGAATTAACAAACGATAATATAATTGAAATGTTAACATTAATAGCAAAAGAAATCTCAGCAGGCAATTTCGATTACCAAAAAGATGTAGTTGGAATTAATAAGGATGATTTAAATGAGATAAAAGATTTATATGAATTTATTTTTAATTTATTTAAAGATTTTATTACAACTTATATGGATGAGATGAAAACATTTGATAAAGAATTAAATCAACAAGATACTTTTTATAAAAATAAAATTAACAATGCAATTGAATAGTAATCTAATTTCCAATCATTTTAATTAAGCATCTAAAGTATCTATCATTATCTTTATTTTGTTTAATTTACTAGTTTTTTGGACACACAAAAATGTATGACACTTTAACGCATATGATTTATTTTGTAGTCCAAGAATGAATGTTTGAATATGATATGACTAAATGTGAGTTAGTTCTGCTAGCCTATATTTCGAGTCTATCAACGTTAAAAAACCTTTCTTTCTGAAAAAATATACTATCTGCGAAAAATTAAAAATCTCAAGCAGAACTTTTGAACGTGCAGTTAAAAGACTATTTGAACTAAATTTGGTGATTACCATATGC
>CASESV010000015.1 GCA_949290735.1 uncultured Mycoplasmataceae bacterium | reverse complement strand
GCTGTTGAAGAAGCGATAGCTAATCATTTCTTAAACCTTGAAAGTTTTTTAATCTTCATTAAATACCCCATTTCTAATGATCATTAATTACCCTTAATGATCAATTTTGCTAAAATCTATTTTTTTTGATTTATCTATCATTGTACCATATTTTTTAAAAAAAGTCCATTAATTTATTAATAAATACATATCTATACTATATGTGTACATAATATGCGTATAGAATATCTAGTTTAGTTATTAATAACTAAACTAATCTTTTATAGTAATTTATAAATACTTTTTTAAGCTTAAAACTTAAAATGTAAAGCGCATCTGATAAAAACTAGAACTAATAAGACAAAAAAATGAAATAATGAGTTCTAGCACTTTATCTTAAAAACACGATTAACAATAAATTAATACTAAAAATAAATAAGATAAATTTTTATAATTTTTAAAAAATACCTTTTAGATTGCATGTTGTTTTATAAATACAAAGTAAGTTTTATGCTTTAGAATATTAAAAATAAGAACGTCTTTTTATTGTGGTCATATAAAAATTTATTATTTTGATTCTTATACTAATATTTTCTAATGTTAAAAATATTTATTAAAATTAATTATAACTATATATTACTAGTAATATATAGTATCTAAAATTAAACTATATAACTAATTGACAAAAAAAATTAATATGCTATCATTATCTATGGTAAAGATGTTTACTTATTCAAATATTAAATAACAATCTACAATTTTTAATTGATTTAATATAGAAAAAAAGTTATCTATATTTATAAAAATGTGTTATTATATTTTTTAAGTAAAATATTCTTTTACTTTATTAAAGGGGGATTTATGATTTTTAAATCAATTACTAAAGTTATCCTTGCTGCTTCAACTGCAGGTGTTGGTGGGGTTGGGGTTGTTGCTCCAACAGTTGCCTATGCAGTTGAAAGTGCTAATTCAAGCCACAAGATCGCTGAAACAAGTTCAAGTATTTATTTACCTGGAAGAAATGGGAAAAAAATTCAATATGATTCAGTAGATGCTGCTGTTAATGATATTGTTAGTAATGCAGGTTTTAAAAGTGAATTCTATATTGGTAACTTTTCAAAGGCTGTTGTTGAAAAGGGTTTTAATGGTATCAAATACAATGAAGTTGAAACAAGGTATTTAACTAAATTCACTGCTGATACTCAATCATTAAAAAAAGCATATAAAATGGGTAATGGTAACTATACTGATGATATGGAACAAGCTATAAGCTCATATCTTGATAATTTGGGTTATAGTTATATGGATGCTAATGGTGATATTCATAGTGACTTAAATAAAGCTCAAGAAATTAATGATTATATTTCAAAAAATAGAAATTCTTGAGGAGTAAGTTACTACCAAATTAAAGATTTATCGTCAAACAAAACCATTAATATCAACCCATTAAATAAAGAAGATCTTGAAACATTTAAAAAAATAGCTATTAAAAATTTATCATTAAATGGTAGTGCTTTTAGTATTGATAAAGTATTTAGAAATGTTGTAAATAATCAAAATGCATATGTTCCTGCTAAAGATGTCTTACTTACTGATATTGATAAAGACGATACTGTATCAGCTGTCTATGATATAATGACTGTTCTATCAAATGCTAAGGATACATTTAAATATAACATTAAACCAATTATTACAAATAACAGTGCTACAGTAAGATCTGATTATCGTTGAAGATGATATTGATCAGGTGATTCTGCTTTTGGATTATGACAACAAAAATATGATAGTGATTGATTAGGTGATATTAGTTATCACTATGACCAAAGTGGTTTTGATAAGGAACTTAAGAATTTAACTAATGTCCAAGTTGATGAATATGCACCTTATTTTATAAATGAATTAACATTTAGACAAAAAGCTAAGGCTAGTATTAAAAATTGAACTGTTGATTTAAAACCATATGAACATTCTTCTCATCAAAGCGAATGAAAAAGAGTAACTCATAAAGAAGGTTATCAATATGATCTTGAAGTAAATGGAACAAAGTTTAGTTTTGTACCAACAAGAGATGATAAAAGCTTTAAAATGAATTTTTATGGTTGTGATAAAACCACTCCTGTAAGTATTTTTAATGCTGGTGGTAATGCAAAAAGATCTCTTGATCTATCATTGAATGTAAAAATTGATAGTTCTAGTTTAAATAAAAATGAAATAGTTAATAAATTAGCAAATATAATTAGTGAAAAGATTGTATTTAAAAATAATCAACAAGAATGACTTAAAAATAATCCATCAGTTGATGTTGAAAAAATTAATAATCTAATATATGATTATGCTAATAGATTATACAATAAATTTATTGAAGTATCTTCAAGTACGATTTTATCTAAAAATCAAGATAGTGGTTATGTTTCTGATAGCATTTCTAGTTTATTTGGTTCAGATAAAGATAATAGCACTGAATTTAAAATATCAAAATTGGAATCTGCTAGCAAAAAACAATGATGAGCAAACAATTTATACAATAGTGGTATATTTAATGAAATATCTACGTTATTGAATGAAATTGTTGGATTTTCTAATTCATCAATCGATAACAACTCATATATGATTTCATATAACAATGTTCCTGTATTCTTAATTAATAACATAAAAGAAATTACTAATGCTAATTTAAATTCTCTAAATGATGCTGCTACAGCACTAAAAGATTGATTATATTCTAGTGCTTTTGATCCAAGTAAATTGATAAATGTTTCAAATAAATTAAAATACGATGAAGTAGCAAAAACTGTTGTTTATATTGAAAATATGAATTCAATGACTGCTTTTGATGAAAGTCGTTTACCAAGTCAATATAGTGATAAATTAAAATATATTACTAATAATGGTAGCTACACTGATTCTAATTTATCATTTGGCCAAAATTTGTTAGCTTATTCTGATGATAGAGAAAATTTAAGAAATGATTCAGGTATTGAAAGTGCTGTTTATTTATACAATAAAAATATTGATAAATTAGTTAATACAAATAATGATAACTATGTTGAATCAATTAATAAAAATAACATATGTGATTTAGATATTTTAAGATTATATGAAAATCAAACAGAAACACAAACTAAGAAGGATTTTTTAGTAAATCCATTACCAACATATTATGGGGTATTGAGAGCATATAATGGTACATTTAATCCAGCGGTTGCTGAAAGAAGTATTATTATTTATCAATCAGATCTAAATGAAATTGCTCAATATATTGCACCTGTTTCTATTCCAACTGTTGAAATTAGTGGACGTACATATGTTATTGCAAAATTAATTAATGGTGATGATGCGATTATTAGTAGTTCTCCACTTGAAATTATTAAAGATACGTTAATTAGAAATTTAATACATTATATTAAAGCAGATGAAAATTGAATTTGATTATATGATAATATTAATAAAACACAAACATTGGTTGAAAATGAACTTAAGTCTACTATAACTGCCACATTAAGAGTTGCTAAATTTGATCCAAATATGTTTAGTGAAACAATTAAGTCATTCTTAACATATGAAGATTTCGTTACATATGTAAAATCAATTGTACTATTAAATGCTACATATGTTAGTGATGCTAATTAAAAATAAGGGGGGGTATATCACTATGAAGTTTAAAAAGAAAATTTTATTTGCTACTGTATCAACAATTGCTTCAGCTGCTATAGCATCAGGTGCTGTTATTGCTACTGTTGCATCTTCATCAAAAATAAATAAAAATAAAATCAACTCTTCAATTACTTTTGATGGAAAAACATTTAACTCTATAGCTGAGAGAGATCAATATATTAAGGATAATTCAGAATTAAAAACAGTTGATGTTGTTTCAAGTGATAAATATTATGTTGAAGATTCAAATGGTAATAAAAAATATTTAAGCAATAGTGAAGTTGATAATTTCACTAAATATTTAACAAGTGGAGTTAATATTAATGATGAAAGACCTATAGTTGTTAACTTAGATTCATTAAAGGAGAATTCTAATTATGAATTTGGTATTTTAGATCCTACTTGATATAGAAATAATTCAAATGCTATGAATTCAGATTTAAGTGGAGAAGATGAATATTTTGTTTATCGTGGTAATGGTAATGTTGCCTATACAAACAAAACTTCAGCAGCTAAATCTTATTTAAACTCTAACAATGAAGTTTACTATTTTAATGACATTTATTTTAGAACAACAGAAGATCTAAGAGAATATTTAGAAAATGTTTATTTTAAAGATACAATTAACAAAAAGCAAACTTTTAGAATTAAAGCGCCAAATGGCCAATTATCTGATTTGATTGATACATCTAGTGAAAATTGACAAGAAGTAGCAACTAATTTTGTTCTTGATTATGCAAGTAAATTATTAAAAATTACTAATAGTAATGGTGATGTTAAATACATTCCTATGGATGATGTTGAATCCCTTAAAAAAGCTATTGATATAAAAGATATTCCTTATGTTGATGTAAGTTCAACTAATGGAAATCAAAATTGAATTACTGGATTAAGAAGTGATGATCAATATAAATTATCAGGACCAGTATATTATTCAGGACCAGATAACTTATCTTCAATGACAGATGAAGATTTATGAACTTTCCAATCTAATAAGGAAGTTGCATCAATAACATCTAAATCAATTGATTATATGTTTGTTAGTCCAACAAATACATGATTTTCAAATTATTTTGATGAGACTTATTCAATTGATGAAAGTACTAATGAAATAATTTTAGGTACTAATCTTTTATTATTTTCTGAATCAAATATTAAAAGAGTAAGAAATATTACAGCAGAACTTTTAGATGAAAATAATAAAGTTGTGTCAAATTTAGTAACTCTTGAGGATATTGAAGCGCTAAATGGTGAATCTCTTGATGTGGAAATGGCAAAAGTTGATGGAGATGCCCTTGCTAATGATTACATAAAAAGTGCATCTGAACAATTATATAACTACTTTGCTACAAGTCAGTATTATCCTGCTTATGAAGAAGTATTATCAGTTGCACAACAATTTGCTTCATCTAAATCATATTCATTTTTATTAAAAATTCCTTTACTTTATTATGTCTTCATGGATCGTTTAATGACAATGGGAGCTGATCAAGTTACAATTAATTATGTTCGTGAATACTTTTATAATTTAACATCCATTGTAGAAGAATTATTGTATGATAGTTTTGGAGAATCAGTATTCGTTCCAAATGTTACAAAAGCTGGTTATGCTAGACTTGATTTACATGACTTGTTTGACATATCACTAGATGGAAGTCAAAAAATTGATTTTAATTTACAAGAAATTGCCCAAATTATTGATTCTGTGTATCCAAATTTAGCATTAGCATGTTCAGTTAATTCAACAATTTCTGGATTTGATAAATATGGTGAAGAAATTAATTCAAAACAATTCAAAAATTTAGTTAATATGTATGCTTCATTATATTATGGTGATCAATCATCGACATTTATAAATGATTGTATCAATGCATTGTTAAATAATGAAAATGATATTAATAATATTAATAATTCTGAAACTTTATTTACTCAAGATAGAATGGCAAAAGCATTCAAAAATGATATAAGTTTAGCATCATGAACTATTCTAGCAAATGATTATGATAATACATCATCAAGAGATTCAATCTTAAACATTATCAGTGACGAAGTAAGTGAATTAGTATCAGCTAATGATTCTTGAGCTTTTGTAAGTAATGATAATAGATTTAAAATGTATGAATTCTATCAAAGAAAATACAATAATCAAGAAAACAAAAAGCCTAGTGATTATTTAACTACTGTATCAGCTTTTGATTATCGTTCATTATTATTATGAAATACTGTATTTAGTGAATGAGTTGATGAAATTTCAAGTTCAGATAAATATAGCGAAATTGCATCAATTTATGAAAGATATTTTAAAACAAGTTCTCATGATGAAGCTTCTGTTTATGAAAAGTTTATTGAAGAAGAAACAATAAGATCTAATGAAGCTTACCAAAAAATGATTGAAGAAGGTACAACTTCTGTATCATTAAATCTATATGGTGGTGTTGTTCAAAATTTTGCAACTTTTTCATCAATTACATTAATGAGAATGTTAGCAGATATTGCAGTTAGTGACACACTATTTATTAGTGATTCTGTAAATAATATAAAAGTAATTAATCCTGAATATAAAACTGCAGCTACTAAATTAGTATTTGATTTAATTTACAAAGAAAATAAAACAAAACAAGAAACTGCATTCATGGAATCATTATCTTGACTGTATAGAGGTTTCCAATCTATTCAAGAATCTATTGATACAATCATTACTGCTAACCAAACTAATAGTGCTGATGAAGAAAACATCCTAGACGTTGATACTATTAAAGATATCTTAAAAAATACAGCCCAATATTCAAGTATCATTAATAGTAATATGGATATGCTTAAATCAATGTTATCTGAATTAGGTATTAAATCAAAGACAGGTCAAATTATTGCCTATAGTGGTTCAATAGATTATACATTGAATGGTTCAGAAGAAGCTAGTTTTGAACCTAACATATCTAGATCAAATGATTTAGATTATTCAAAGAATGAATTTAATGATTTATTATCAGTTATTCCAAACATTTATGTTAGTCAAAATTCTAACAAAAAATTAGACACATATGTAATGCCAAATTATTCAATTAGTAATGGTTCATTTACTGGTGATGTATATATTGCTAACACTGTATATACTGTGCCAAAATATGGTTATGACTTTGAATCATTAGATATGACTGAATACTCATTTGATAAGTATTTTGATACAAATTTATTAGAAGCATACGGATTTGATAAGAACTCGTATAGTGTTACAAAAGATGGTAATTGATTATACTATAATGCTAATGATATCTATGAGTCTGACTCAACTGCAGTTAAATATGCTAATAATGTTTCTATTAACATAATTAAAAAATGAGGATATTGATTTGCTAAAACAGATGGTATTAATTACAAATCATCTTCATCATCAAGTGGTGTAACAATGTCTACACAAAGTGGATCACGTAGCAGTTCTTCATATAGTGATCAATTTACTCCAAAACAAAATTACACATTAACTTCAATTACACTTGGATCTAGCTATAATAATTTAGCTAATACACTTGAAAACAATTCGTTTGTATCAAATGAAAATAAGTTAAAGTTTAAATCGAAAAAAATTAATTATGCTGATGGTGGAATTTCATTAACTACAACAAGTAATTCTAGATTTTTTCCTCATCCAATTCCATTATGTTTATATCCTGTAAATCCTGATCCAGTTATAACAAGATCAGCATTAGAAGCTAAAAATTTTGCAAGAACAAAATATGATGACATAATGAGTACTTCTTCAAGTAGGTCAAATTTAGCTGCAGCTAATAATGCAGTACAATCAAAACTAACCATTTATTCATCAACAACTGAACATGCAAGAACAAAAACAATTTCATCTGATAATTTAGCTCTGTCAGCTAAAAATAGTAGTAGTGGTTTATTACCTAATGAGTCACTAGCTAATAATAGAACTGAATTTGAAAATAAATTTAAACTTGAAGCTGATAAAAAACAAATGAAGTCTTTTTCAAGTGTTTCTTATAGCAAAAATTCTAGAGCATTAACAGGACTAGATTATGATAATCTAATATCATTATTTAAAAAAGAAAGATTTGTAGATGATTGATATTTCGAAAATGAAATAGTTAAAATTAACAAGGCATATTATGAAAATTATAAAAAAACATATAATTTACCTGATGATCCATATCTAGAACATGTTGCTAAAACCGGTGAAATTGATGATTCTTTGTGATCACAAAATAAACAAGAAGCTTGAGACAAGAAGCTAAAAGAACAAAAAAATGCGTTAAAAAAGACATTATCAGATGATTTTATTAGTCAAATGAATAAAAATGCTAATACTAACTATAGACCATCAAATGCAGCAAATAAATACATTAGTAGTATGGAATCATATACAAAAAAATATAATTCATCTTTAAAAGGTAATAGATTACATAGATTTTATCAAAAAAATATAGAACATTATACTTCAGCACTTCAAACTGTATCTGTTGAGGGGCGTTTATATGGAGATGCATCGAAATTATCAAATAATTGTTATGAAAATAGAAGAGTTACAAGAGTTGAAACTGCAAAAGCATTTGATAAATATTATAGATCATTTAAACAAGCAACACTTAATTCAAATTTATTAGTTAATGATCCACAAGCATTTGTAAAAATGGTTGATAATTTCCAAGAAGCAGTTGCTGTTAGAAAACATAATGCTTTAATGAATATTGAAAATTATAAAAATAAACCTAATGCTGTTGAATTTTATACAAATGAGTATAAGTATTATAGATCTTTATCGAATCAAATTGATAATGATAGATTGTTTGTTAAAAATTTAACTTCTTTAAATGATGCTGGAACTAATACAAAATACACAGCAAAAGCAGCAGCTAAAATGAGTACTAACATAAGTGCTAATTCTTCAACTCTTCAAAGAGCATCAGTAATAGCAGCAGCTGCAGATCAAAGAGGTGTTGTTAATGATATTGAAAACATATCTCGAGGTGTAAGAAATAGAATGACTGCTACTGATATTAGTATATCAGAGGCTACTTCTGCTAGATTTAATGCAACTAATCCAACATCTAGTAGAAGAAATTCGGTTAATTCAGCTATAAATGAAAGTATAGATTTTGATCCTGTTGAAGGTGTGTCAAGTACTAGTAATAATGAGTTAAGTTCTAACATTGAGAGAACAACTAATTCTGATGCTCGTTCTTCAAAAAAATTCAATGCTAGAAAACATTGAAATAGATTTAAAAAGTTCTTTAATTATGCTGGAGCTGCAATGGGTTGAATAAGTACAGCATATATGGTATATGAACTTTATAATATGATTAACCCTCCATTAGAAACTTACAATTCAACTTACATCTATAAAACTGATTATGCAGAATGATCATGAAATGGTGGAGAATGAACATTTAGAGGTGGTTTCTATAATGAAACCAAGTATACTAGAACCGTTTCAGACATGAAAATTATACAACCAATTAAAGTTAATTCAGTTTATGAGGAAGACTTTAAATATTTCAATGGAAAAATGTATAAGAATGATGATGAATTAAAAGAAGCATTTGTTAAATGAATTATTGAACAAGAAGTTGATTATTCAAATAATGAAGATTTAGCAGGTCAAGAAATTCAAATTACTGATAACATATCAATAGTTTATTCATTTGATAATGTCAATGAAAATAAAACACCTACTACATATGCAACAAAACAAGATTTAGCTAATGCTGTTGTAGAATCTATCAAATCAGGTAATGACGAAAAATATACTACTAATAAAATCTATAGCATATCTGATGGTTATAATGGTTCTTGAACATCTACAAATGATGATGCTGCTATTGCAAATGCTGCTAATCAAATCATAAATGAAATTAGACCAAGTTATGTTTCAGTATTACCTGAACTTTATGTTAAGGATGGAATAGAAACTGAATATGCTGGTTCAATGGGTAAATTTGATGTGCTTCCAGGAAATAGTTGAGATTCAGAAACAAAGCAAGTTGTTACAGTTGAAACTAAATTAGCACAAAATCCTAAATTTAGATCTAACAAATTCTTAGTTGATCATAGTGCTAATTTAAAATATGATAATAACAAAAATAATTTTGTTGAACCAAATAAAGAACTTGCAGCTAAAAAATCAAGAGAACAATTAGCATCTAAATCTGTTGAAGTAATTAAAACTATGTTAGAAAGTAAGGCAGTTACTCAACTAAATAATATACAACCAAATACTTCTTATGATGATTTTATTAAGATAAGTGAAAATGCAAAATATATTGAAGTAAAGAGTTATTTTGATCCAGATACTAAACAAACATTATTATTTAGTGATACTTTTAATAAAGATGGAACAAAAGTTAGTGCTGATGAAAATTTCAATAAGTATTTAAAATACAAATATAATGTTAAACGTGAAGAAGTTATTACACAACAAACATATATTGTATATAATAATCAATATTATTCAAGTATGAATGATTTAATTAAGAACAATAGTTAATTAAACATATTTAATAAAATTAAAATTTAAAAAAATAGAAGTGAATTACCTTTGCTTCTATTTTTTTTATTGACATGTATGATTTATTGATTTATAATTTATTAAATTATATTGGGTGTTTATGAGTTATAGAAATTTATATCTTAAAAATAATGAATATATAGTTGAGGTTCAACCAGGGATATTTTACAGGTTTGATGCTATTGCCAATAAATGAGAAAAAAAAGATGACTTTGTAATTGATTCTTCAGTTATTGTTTTGTCTTATGATGAAGTTTTTAATAAAAAACCAAGTACATCAAATAATTCATACTCTCAAGCCAATGTTGTGCATCAACAGACTTCACCAATAATGACTAATTATAATCAGCAATCTATAAATCAAAATCAACAAAATAATTATATTAACAACGATTTTAGTTCTCATGATCAAGTTCTAGTACAAAACACATCAAATAATGAGATTCTAGAATTTGATAATTCAGTTGTTAAAAATCAAGAATTAAGTTTTGAGAATTTAGCTATCAAAAACTTATCTTATACTTATAAAAAGAATAACTATAAATCATTAGATAATGTTAGTATCAATATTGGAGCTGGTCAATTTCATGTTTTTACAGGTGATAATGGTGCTGGTAAATCTACAGCGATCAAAATTATTGTAGGAATCATTAGAGATTATGAAGGAATAATTACTGTCAATGGTGTGAATATTGTTGACAACCCTTCTGTAAAAAGAATTATATCATACGTATCAGATCAAACAATTTTTCCTGATTATTTTAATGTGTTTGAGTATTTATATAGTTTTGGTAGTAATTATTCAAAATCTAAATCAACATTAAAAAACAGAATTAATAAATTATTAGAACAATTTGGATTACAAGAACAAAAGAAAGCTAACCCAAATAAACTTTCATTAGGTCAAAAGAAAAAAGTTTTATTAATAAGAGCGTTATTAGAAAGAGCTGAATTAATTATTCTAGATGAACCTGTTGCTAACTTAGATCCAACTACTAAGCTACAAATTTTAAAATTATTAAAAGAAATCCAAAAGAAGGGAGTTGCTATTTTTGTTTCAACTCACTTACTAGATGATATTAAAAATTTTGCTACTCATTTAACATTAATTTCTAAGGGTGAAATTAAGTTTACTGGTCCAGTTACTTCAGATGAATTCTTAAGAATTAACTATGAATATTTTTCATCTAAAAGTAAAGAAGTTGACTTGTCAGAAGTTGTTCATGACATTATAGGTAATAATAATGAGTAGGTTATTAAAAAATAATGCAAAATCCGTTGATATTTTTAGTGAATATAAGCAATTAATCAGATTTAATTTATTATGTTTAATTAAATCATTACCATTGCTTATAAGTTCAATCTTTTTTTATTTAATTCCTATTATTTTTGTTTTAGCAACTCATTTTACAAATAATAATTTAGCTTCAATTAGTTGAATTTATTTATTAGTAATTGGTTTTTTTCAAATCGTTTTTGTTAACATTGGTATTTTTATATTATATTTTTTAAACCGCTCTAATAGTGTTGATGTATTTTTTTTAACTAAAGGTTTTAAACGTTCATCATTGGTTATTTCTAAATTTTTAAGTGTACTTATTATTGTTGCACTTAATAGTTTGATTTCTACAGTTGTTATGATTATTTTATTAGCATCAACTGGATATATCCATTTATTATTAAGCTTTAGTATGATGCAATTTTTTGGAAATATTTTAACTAGCTTATTTATTTTTCCAATATTTTTAGGATTTAGCTTAATAAAAAATAATATCGTTTACTTTGTTTTATCAATTATTTTCTTTTTATTACCTGCAGCATCAATTGCTCCTAGAATGCAAGAAAATAATATTTCCCAAATTGAAAAGTTTAGCAATATTGAAACAAGTTATGCAAAACTTTATAATTATTATACAAAAAATACAATTGCATTTGAAACTGTTGGATTAAGTAGAGATGATCATCAATTTAACAGTTTATTATGATCTTTCTTACCAGCTGAATTAATGTTTAGTCCTTTATATTATACATATCAAGTTAATAACAATTATATTTCAAACTCACTTTCAATTGATTTAGATTTTATGTCAAGTATTAACAATGTTGTATTTGAATCTACTAATTACAAAAATAATGACCCATTTATGAATTCTATTGCCATAAGAGCATTAGATGACAATATATTTGAATTGAGTGATAGTGATATCAAAAAAAGAATTAATAATGCTTTAAATAATGTTTATAACTATGTTTATAGTCAAACAAAAGATGCTACTAATGTTTTTTTTAATAAAGCTAGTAGATGATATGAAGGTAATGCTGGAACAGATCCAATTCTTTTTGAAAAGATGCTACATAAAATGTTTTTAGATAAAGACACAACTTTATTTTATGTTTATCGAACTATTCAATTAAATAATATGTCTGATAATTCAACTGATAGTGTTTATCATGAATATGCTGAAAAATACCAAAAAATTCTAGGGTCATTAAATAATTCATCTTCTTCATTTCAAAATTTTATTAATTCTTCATTTAAAGTACAAGAAGATAATAATAAGAAGAAGAAAAATACAATTTTAGATTATGATGAAACATTACAAAATAGTATTAAATCAGTATATCCAGTTTTCAATATTACAAAAAATCAAGATGCTAGTGTTAACATTAATGATTTAGATTTATTTTTAACTAAGTATATTAAAACAAAAGAAATTGAAAGTGGTTATTGAACATTAGTTGTTAAAGCTCAAAAAAGTGAAAATGATGGTATGACACCTTCAAATCCTTTTAATCCAACTCGAATTGATATAAAAAAATTTATTGAGTGGTTCCAAACTTCATCATATAAAGATGATGCTAAAAAGATTTTTTCAGTCAAAGAAAGTGATAATTCTCTTTTTTATCGATATATCAATGATAAGAAAACATTAGAACTAGCTGAAAAATATTCTATAACCAATCTTGAAGAAATTAGTAATTGAAATTCTATAATTACTGAAAACTTTATTCTTTGTTTAGGAGGCCAACCACAAGATGGAATTTCAGTTAATGGAAATTTAGCATTATTTGAAAGCTTTATTAATGGACTAAAACAATACATTAATCTTAATCCAGAGCAAGAGTACTGATCAAAAATAGCAAGTGTTAATGATTATAATAAAATACAGTTTAGTCTTGATAATTTTACCTTAAATCAGAATACTTCAAATCTTAATTTTGCTGTTCAATCATATGGTAAAATCCATCAAAATCCATATAGTAATTTATTAGTAAGTTCATTAGTTTTTTTATCTATTTCTTTAATTGTTTTTGTTTGAATATTATATAATACAATTGAGTCAAATAAACGAGATAGTAAAAAAGAATAATTATGTCTTATATGCATATTCAAATATCATATTATTATGATATACTTATATAAAGTATTAAAAATAGGCGATTATGAAAAAAAATGATCAAAAACAAGTATTTAGTGATTACTTTAGGTTAATAAAATTCAATCTTTTTTGCTTGTCAAAATCAATATTTTTAATTATATTTTCAATTATTTTTTATTTAATTCCGATAAGTTTTGTTTTGATATGTCATTTTTTAGGTCATAACATTGCATCAATTTCTTGAATTTATTTGATTGTTATTGGTTTCTTTGTTTTGATTTTTATTAATATAGGTATTTATCTCTTATACCATCTGAATAAAGACAATAGTGTTGACACCTTTTTTATGACTAAAGGTTATAAGTCCACCCATTTATTATTTTCAAAATTATTATCGATATTATTTATTATTTTGTTTAATAGTTTGGTGAATACAATCATTTTAATTATTTTGTTATCATCTTTTAGTTATTTTAATCAAATTACTTCATTTGTTTTAATGCAATTTATTGGATGTTTTGTAACTGGACTAATGTTATTTCCTATATTTTTAATTTTTAGTTTTATTAAAAATAAGGTTATTTATGCTTCATTAACTTTTTGTTTTTTTCTTTTACCAGCACTTAGCATTATTCCAAGAATGCAAACAAATAATATCCCTAATATGTCGGTTTACAATCCAAATAATGGATATAACAAGATTTATGATGTTATAACTAATAAATCATATAATTTCTCAACAGTTAATAATATTTTTCAAGAAGGATTATTTAATGAATTTGCTTGATCAGTAATGCCAGCTGAATTAATGTTTAGTCCTTTATATTATACATATCAAGTAAATAATAATTACATTGATAATGATTTAGCAATTAATTTAGATTTTATTTCAAATATCAATAACATTGATTTTAATGAGGATCATGATTATGTTAATTTCAATGCTAATAATTCATTATTTTTAAGACCATTAGATACAAATATATATGAATTGAGCAATAGCGATGCTAATAAATTAATATCAAATGCTGTTAGTGATGTTTATAAATATGCAATTAATGAATTGAAATTAACTGAAAAAAAATTTAGTGACATGAGCCTGTGATCTACACCTAATTCAGAATTTGATGCATATAGTTTTGTTTCATTATTAGAAAAAATGTTTTTAAGCTCTAACACTACATTATTTTATGCTTACCAACTAATTAAAACTTCTATAAATTCAACAGAAAATTCAATTTTAAAAGATAAAGCGAATGAATATAAAAAAGCAATTCTTAATGCTTGTTCTAATGATGCTTTTAAAACATTTATTGCATCAACACTAGAGACAACAAGCTCATACAATACTGTTTTGGATTATGAATTAATTAAATATAGAGTAACTAAAACTTATCCGACAGGATTAAACATTATTAATGAAAAAGCTAATTTATCAGATGTTGATTATTTAATAAATAATTGTTTTGATTTATCTGGTTCAACTCTTAATATGGAAAAAATTAATTTGAAATGAACTCGTTTTATTAAAACAACTGGATATATTTCAGAAGGTAAAATAATTAGTTTTAATTTTAATGATTTTAAACAATACTTTATAAAAAATTATAGAAATCAAGCTATACAAATTTTTGGAGAACCATTTTCTCCAAGTAAATCTTTCTTTAATCAATTCATATTAAATACTGATGTCCAAAAGCTAATTGGAGGTAAAGATGTAAGTGATTTTAATAATTGAACAACTGAATTATTTAAAGCGTTTTTATATTTATTATCTGGTAATAAATACAAAAATGAATCATTAGATATTAATATTGAAGCATGTGACATTAGATATGAGAGTAGCGATAATACAGCAGTATGAGGTAGTTATAATGCTATCAATATTTTCATTGAGGGGCTTAATGCTTTCTTAAATCAAGATTCATTTAAAAAAGAAATTAATAATCAAATAAATCAAGATCCAAATTTAACAAGAGGTTACATTAATATTGAAACTTTTTCATTCGATCCTAATAATAATACAAACCTAAATTATAACAATATTATTAAACAATATGGAAAATTAAGACAACAAACATATAATAATTTATTAATTAGTAGTTTAATGTCTACGTCAATTTCTATTATTGCATATATTTGAATTATTTATTTCATCATTCAAAAATCTAAAACTAAAAATGATTAAGATAAATTTTTAACCTTTCAATATTAAAAATAATTAATTATAATTATATTATGGTTTATTAAAAGGTATTTATGAAAAAGAAAACAAAATTTGCTGCATTTATTATAGGAGTTAGTGCAATTATTGCAACAGCTTCATTTAATTTTTTAGTGACAAATAATAAGCATAATTCAAACGTTACAAACAATAATTTATTAGCTAAAACAATTAATCAAAAACAAAACAATAGAACTCTTACTTTGAATGGTAAATTGCAAGATAATTTTAAAGTTAGTTATGCAAGTTCAAGTTTAGCAAATAATTTTAATCTATCACTTGGTAATGAACAATCATGAAAAATTTCTTTTAATAATTTAAATCCTGTATTTAGTAATTATTCACAAAAATATATTTCTGATATAAGTGAATTTAATTCATTAGCAACCAAACCTGATAGTGATGCTAATAAAATTTCTATTCAATATTTTAATCAAGATGGAACAATTAATCAAAACAAAACAAATAATTTTAAGAATTCAATTAATAATTATCAACAAAATCCATATGGTAATGAATATGGGTTTGGACTTAGCAACCAAGACCCATTAGTTTTAGATTCATTAAGTAACCAAACTCCATTAATTAAAATATCTTATCAATACGCTTGAAACGATTCAGCATTTGAAAAAGATAAACCTAATAATATTCCATTTGATATTTTTCAAGTATCTGATCATTCATGAGCTTTTAATGGTTATATTGGATTAGATAATGACTATAATCTTGCTTATTTTAATTCAACTGATTCTTTAACAATCAAACCAATTTCAGTTCCAGAATCACTAAAACAAATGACAGCAAATGAATTTGTAGATAATTTTGATTCATACAAACAATCTATTGGATTGGAAATTTCCAATTACTTACCGATTGATCAAATTTCAGATTTATCGCTTGTTGCTATTCCAGAACAAGGCAAAGTAGAATTACACTATACTTTAAAAAATACCATAGAAAAAGACCAAGATAATTGATGATCAGATATTAATAACTCAACTACTAGTAAATCTATTACTCTTATTGATGGTTTATGAATAAATACACAAGCTAAAGATGAAAATGCTATAACAATTGATGCAAATAGTTTCAGCCAAGGATTTATTCCAGCTTTAGTAACTGAACAAACATTTAAACAATGAGTTTTTAATAATAGATTAGATATATGAAATTATTTACCAAATAACATTAGTATCAGTAATATTGAATTAACCAATAGAAATGATCAAATTGCTAATGCAATCAGTTATGATGTTATTTTAAAAAATGTTTATTTAAATGGTGTTCAAGATATTAATAATAGTGTTGGTCCTATTAAAGTAACATTCACTAATTTTAAAGAACCAGTTGCAACTGAACTAAAACAAAAAACAGATTATGAATCAAATGCAGTAATTAACATTAATAATGAACAAAAAAATTGAACTAATATTACTGCATATGAACTTTATGAATTTATTAATAATAATCAAACAAATTCAGATGTTATTAATGAGCTTGCTAATCAATTAGTTCAATATGTTGGTACCATTCCAAGCATTGAATCAACAAAAGTTAAAATAAATAAAATAAGTGCCACTGAATATAATGCTGAAAATGGTCAAATAGTAATCACCTTTACATTAAGTCATGCTTATGAAAAAAATGATAATAATCATTGAATAGTAAAAGAAAACAAAGAATTCCAATTATTTTACCAAAATTTAAAAACCACTAATCCCACTCAAGTTATTACTAATGTAGAATTAGAATTAACTGGTTTTGAGGATTATATTGTTTCTAGTTTAGATCAAAAAAACGATGATTCAAATAAGAATCAATTTGAAATAAATTTAGATAATGCTATTAAACAAAAAATTGTTGAATATTATAAAAATAATCCAAATAAATATGGTAATGATGTTCCAGATGATTTTAGTATTAATAATGTTACAAATATAGAATATGATTTTTCAAAAGAATCAAAAGATGATACTAATGGTTCAATTAAGCTTAAATCATATACATTAAATAAATATTATGATGACAATCAACAATTAGCAAATAGTGAAAAAAAATTTATTATTCCAAATGATACAACATTAAAAATCACAGGTTTTGCGACATTTAATAATTTTGTTTTAAATAAAGATATTACAGTAAATGAAGAAGGTCAAAAAGTCAGTGTTCCAAAAAAAGATGATCAAGATGCTATAGAAAAATTTATTACATATGAAAATTTTTCAAAATGAATAAACATTAATTCTATTATTGAAGGTTTGGAAGGTGAAAAAATATATAAAATTTTTAATTATGAAAAAGCAGGTAAATTCGTTGAAAATACAAATGAGTTTAAATTTAGTTTTAAGAATATGTTTGATATTACAATGTTTAATAATTACCAATCATTTGATGAATATTTTAAAAGAGTATTTTACTATAGTACATCTAAAAATCCTGATATCACTCCAAATAAATTAAATATACAACAACAAGCAGGATGAATTAGTTACATATATATGATGCCAAATATTTGGTTTGATAATAACCAATGATATATAAGGGGTGAAAATTCTTTTCATAGTCATTGAATAAATATACAAAATAAACAATATTTTAAGTTAAGAGGTTTTTGACCAACAGGAAAACCTATAGAGATTAAAATTGATTCTAGAGATTTTGAAGATTTTATTCAAAATGGTTATTATAGTCAAACAATTCCCCAAATTGTAGCAAATGATATTAATGTTAATCAATTTGAAGCAGATATAAAACAAAAAATTATAGATTTATACAATGAGGATAAAAATAAAATTCTATATTTAGATTATGGATATGATTTTAATAAAAATTTAAAAGTTATTGTTGATAAAAATAGCTGAAATAACAATAATGGAAGTATTGACATTAGTATTAGATTATACAATTTAAACCAATACAATGATGAAAGTAATGGCTTAATCCAGGATGAAGAAGGGAATTTTTATAAAGAAAAAAAACTTACTATAAACGGCTTTAAAACAATAACTCAACCAAGTATTGAAACAATTGATCCGATTGATATATCACAAAAAAATATTCAAGCTAATCAATTTACTGAAGAAACTTTTAAAGAAATTTTTAATGAAAAATTAAATGATTGAAATTTTGTTAATATCAATGTTTTAGATCATGATAGTTTATCATGTAAAACAACCTATAAAAATTATCATAGTGAAAATATCACATATAATAATTTACCAGCAATTAAAGTCTCATTTACTGCTGATTATGTTTTTAGTCAAGAACAAGACCAAAAAATTGTTCTTAGTCAAGATAAATTATATGAGATTATTTTTTATGGATTTAATGATGTAAATAATGCAACATTAAATCAATCATACCTTTTTGAAAATCAGTCATTAATAAGTGAAAATTATGCTCAATTTTTCCTAATGGATGAAACACCAGCTACTGGTTCAAACCCAACAACTATTGAAGCTATTTCTAATTTAATTAATACTAATGACACAATAAAAAATGAACTAGTTGTTAATAGTAATTTATTAGTACCAGGAGCTAAAATTATTCTTGAAGAAATTTTGGATGATAATAATCAACCAACAAATAAATTTAATAATCAAGAGGGCTCACTTATTTTAAATGCATATCTTGATAAAATTTATGATCAATATGGAAGTATTGTTGATAATACAAATAAACAAGGGATAATTGAAATTACTTTTACTGGTTTTAAAAAAGTTAATCAAATTTCTTTAAATGATTCAATAAATGATATTTCATTAAATCAAAATGCAAATATTTTTAATGACAAGTTTTATTTAGATCAAATTAGCAATTTATCAGATAATGAAATCAAGCAAAATATTGCTGATTATATTAATAATAACAAAGATCATTTTTTAATTGATCAAACATTAACAATTAGCAAAGATAACATAAAATATAACATTAATAATGATAATAATACCATAGAAGTTTCTATATCATTATCACAAGGTGTTAATAATGATTATTGACTAATAAATGATAAATATCCTGAACCATTTAATCAAGTTATTGAATCAAGTTTCAGTATTATAGCAAAACAAAGAGGGACTACAAAAATTAAAGATGTTCAAGACTTTAAAATTGATGCATATGTATCTGATTTTTATGACTTATCACTAAATGATAGAGATGAGTTGAATAATAGCAGTGATTTATTTGATCGAATCAAAACTAAAGCAACAGATGTGAAATCGTTATTTGTTGATGATGAATTAAATAGTGTTGATGCAAATTTATCATGAGATAATTTTGAACAAAAATTGTATGTTTGAAACAAGGATTTAAATAATGCAGCAAAAGCAGAATTATACATTGCTTTAAAACAAACATCTGGTTTTTATTTTGAAAATTCAAAAATTATTGATGCTAGAACTAATAATAAAACTTTTTATACTAAAATTAATTTCACAAAATATAATCCTATCACTTATATAGAACCATCTATTAATTTAGATTCTGATTTACTAACAAGTGTTGATTTAAGCAATAAATATGCATATGAACTTATTAATGATACAACTTTAAAAAATAAAATCATAGAACAAGTTAAGCAAAAAACTAATGAGATTTTCACTAACAAAAATGATATAGAAGAATCAAATCAAATTTCACCATATAATAAAGATCCACTACAAAATTTAAGTTCTACTAATATTAGTAATAATATTATTGCTAATAATAAAAATGGAGAACTTCATTATTTTATAGATTATACAATTGAAGAGCAAACATATTATGATAATCGAGGATTTTTAAATACTGAAAGTGAAACAAAGCAATTAGAAGTTATCGTCAAATTAAAAGATTGTTTAACAACAAGTGTACCAACATCAATTGAAGCTCCACCAAAAGGAATTATAATAAATGGTTATGAAGACCAAACAGTCGATCAAGTTTTAGAATCACAAAAAATTTCACTAAATGAATTTGTTTATCAAAAGATGTGAGATTTATTTAAATATGAAGTTAATAACCAAGTATTTACAGTATTTAAAGGTTTAAATCTTAATCTAGCACAAGATGCTGTTAATGATATTGATGCATTTAAATCATGAATAAATATTGATACATCGAATGCTAAAATCACTGATGATGGAAAAATAACAAATATTAAGATTTCTTTTAATCAAAACTATTTTGAAAATGATAATTATTTAACTTGAAATAGTTCAAATCAATCAAGAATTTATACTTTATCATTTACGGGATTTAAAGCTAAATCAAGTAATTTTTTATGAGTTATAATTGTTGCTGCCGTATCTGGAGCTATTGGAATTATATGTATTTCAATTATTGTTATTATGATTATTAAAAGAAAAAAGAAAATTGTTCAAGCACAATAATTTATTAATATAATTTTTATTGTTTGTCTTGACTAAGATCTCAACCATGTTTGGTAGCTTCTCTTTTTAAAATTTTTACATCTTTTTTAAGTTCAGCAACATCAGACTTAAGTTCAGATATATCTTTTTCAATATTATCTAAACGTTTGTTAATAGGTTCTAAAGCAATATTTAATGATTCATCAATCATTGGTTTAACCACTGCTCTAATTATTTCAACTATTTTATTTTCATCTAATTTCACTTTACTACCTTTAGTATTATTTGGTTTTAAACCACTACTAATCATTATAAATAAATTATCTTGATTGTCAAATGCTTGATTAACGTACTTTATAGCTTGATAATTTGCAGCGAAAATGAGCCTAAATTTAAAAATGTGAAAATATTGTGCATTTTCTTCCTTGCCTTATTATATCCTAAAGATATATAATATG
>CASESV010000014.1 GCA_949290735.1 uncultured Mycoplasmataceae bacterium | reverse complement strand
AAATCCTGTTTTGCATGATTACCATAATATACCGAAATCGTGAGAATATATTGAGAGGCTTTCCAGTAAAAACTTTCAATCAGTTCTTCTTTAGCTTCTTTATACTCATTAGTCATTTTAAACTCATTTCGTGCTTGTTCTAATGAAATATCCGGAGTAGCAATCGCGCGCGCCTGAGCACTTAGGGAATTATGTATCTCCATCATTCGATTTACAAAAACACTATCTATATTGGTAAATTCTACAAAAATAGGGGCAAGATCATTTCCCTTCACTTTAAATGGGCGAGCTATTTCAGTGGTTGTAACAATATTGCCGCCAATATTTTGAAATACTGGCGTATTAAAAGAACTCCAGTCCATTTTTAGCTCGGCATTATCAGAAAGTCTGGTAATTTTTCCAGAAATATTTCTAATTACGACAGACTGATTTTTCGCTTCTATAACACCACCTATTTGCACATATGCACCGCTTCGATTATAAAACAATTTAATTTTACCCGATGGAATCAGCATTATTTTGGCTTTTTTAATCAACACACTCCATAATTTAATTATCCATGGTTGTATTAAAGCAATTAAAGCAATAATAGTAGCAACAATTTCATATGTTGACATTACACTAACTGTTTCTTGTGTCATACTTGTTCCCTCTTCTTACAAATGGCATCCAATATGTACAATCAGGACTTTCCCATCTTCTATCCCTGCTGTTCCCGGATGGAAATAGATCCTGTCCTGATTCTCTCTGTCCATCCCAGTCCACTTAAGCTTGGTGTGGAGTTCGCATCTGAGCGTTTCCGCTTCTTCTGTCTGCCTGTTATAGAATGAAAATCTAAGCTGACGTGTGGTATTTCGGGAGGCCTGGGGAGAACATTCAATATGATTGACCGCCTCAAATTCTGCACAGATTTCCCGGTAGCCTGTATTTTCACTGTTCAACTGCACGAAACGTTCACGAAAGGAGTCCAAGGCCTGAAGATGTCTGACAATAAGAGGCCTCTCCCTTGCAAAGTCACCTTTTAGAGTATTGAAAGAGGAAAACACATTATTATGGAAATAAAGATTAGGAAAACATTTCGCTGCTTCTGTCACAAAACCGCTGCGCTCAACGTACCTGGACAGATACCACTGTCTGGCCTTCCAATACTGGGAAATATTTGAGACATACAGAACATTTGTTTCTCGACGGCAGACAGTCATAATCAGGCCATCGTTTCCATCCAGCTTATCCACGGCTTGAAGATATGTCTGATATAAAATCGAGTCAATCTCAATCCCCTTATTTATCAAAATAGAAAGTTCTTTTTTCATATCCCTGAGTTCTGGCTGAGAATTATAGTCATACAGCCAATCTGCAAAAGATATCCCGGAAGATTCCTGCTCAAAGAAATCACCGGCATACTCTACGCTGGTGAGATTATCCCTCATGCAATAAATGACAGAAATAGTTTCTTCCAGGACTGCATATATATCAGAACTCTCAATTATGTCAGAAACCAGGTTGAAATTCAATATACCATGAGAAACCATTATTTTCTCCTTAGCATCCGCAGTTCTGCCAAATCTTTCTCTTCCTGATCAAAAAAGCCCTCCGGCCATTTCAGAATATCCATACGGTCATTTAGTGGAATTCGTTCAATACCCGGAATCCTGTCATTAATGGAGAAATAATTGATACAGATCCGTTCAGGTGCAATCTTGTTTTTCAGAGAATATACCCGCATCCCATTCAGTACATGCTCGCTGTGTGTCTCTACAACCACTTTTACCCCGGCAAATGCAATCTGAGCAAGGAACTGACCGATACGAGACTGCCCGCCCGGATGCAGGTGCGCCTCTGGATTTTCGACAATCAGCATAGAACCAGGTTCTGCCAGAAGTCCGGTTACAATAACAGGCAAAAGATAGGAAATACCAAATCCAAAGTTATGCGGCGAATTAAAATCTGTATCAAGAGTCGTCTGACGGATTTTCAGCTTTGCTGTTCTTGTATCCGCATCTTCATCTGTCCGGAACTCAATACCCGGGACTATATAATCCATCCAATATTCTATCTGTTTAGATAAAATACTTACTGTGAAGTCTCCATCCTTGCGTCGTCGTTTTTCTTCAATTACCTGATTTCGATACTGCTCAATCGTATCAAAAGTAAACTCACCATGATACCCGCACATTCGCTGATCTCGGCTGAGAATATCCTGATAATTCCTTGGCCCAAGGCGCTCCGCATTGATATAGTAAAAGTCCGCATGCCCGAATAGGTTCTCTGCTAGGGTATCTTTTATATCATTCAAAGAAAGATACCACAATATATTATGATGAAATTAAAAAAAATATTTGTATAAGACTACCTAATAATGTAACTCAAAGATATAAATATGAATTATTTTTAAAAAAAGTAAAAAAGCTTCTACCATCTTCAAAAACTTATATAGTATTTTATTCGAATGGAAAAATTATTTACAATGATAGAGATAATAAAAATCACATATTAATTTGTAATAATGAAACTATAGATATGATATTAGGTAGTTATTATGATTTTTAATCATTATTAGTAGAGACTCTTAAATATATTTCTTTGATTTTTCTTACTATATGATTTAGTGATGTTCTTGAAATATTAAGGTTATATTTTTCTTTTAATATTCTAGAAATAGTTTCTAAGCTTGCCTCTCTATTAGCCATCCTTACATCTGCAAAAGCCTTAGATCTATCATCAAGATTATCAAACATATTTTTATTTTTAATTGTTTGTATTCATTTTATTTGCTTGGATGCAGCTATAATTGTTTTGTTTATATTCGATACATCCAAGTTATTTATTCTTTGCAATGAATTTGAAAAGTCTCTTTGAATTCTAAAATCTTCATACTTATATAAAGAATCTATAGCACCTAAAAGCTTCAATGCATCGCTAATAGCCTCACTTTTTTTAAAATATAATTTATATTGATTCCTATATTTTAGGATATTAGAATTAATATTAAATTCAAATAATATTTTTTTTAATGTTTCAAGATAATTATTATTTCTTGATCTAATTTCAAAATGATAGTTTGATTTATTTTGTGAAAAACTAACACTACCGCCACTTAAAAAAGCACCTATAAAAAAACATCTCTTTTCTTCATCATTCATCTTTTCAAGCTTATATTGAAAATTATTTAAAAGTTTATCTATTTCATCAATATTGTTAATTTTTAAAGCTCATTTTGTTTTATTACTTGCTGTTTTCAAGTTGGATTGAATAGTATTAGTTTTCAAATTTGAGTCTAATTTATTTAATAGTGATTTCAAAAGTCTTATATTGGCGAGATGATGAGTTACAACAATATAATATTTTTCATTATTTATAATAAATTCACTATTATTTATAAAAAATGATATTAATAAATATTTTGATGATGTATCATCAAAATCTAAATGGCAAATTTCATCTTTAACAATTTCACTAAACGTTAAACCATTCATACTATAATAGTATAGCAAGACAAATAATTATTATTAATAATATTAAGATTAAAAAATATAATGCACTAATATGTTTATGAGAAATTACCAAATTAATTAATCATTTAATTTTTTCAATTAAGAGGTCATTAAAATCAAATAAAGGATACATAAGTACTACAAATTGGTTTTTAAATCTAATTCTGTAAGTTTCATTTTTTAAATTTGAATTAACAACTGTAATAATTAATTTCCCATTTCCCAATGGTGACTGATTGCCTGCATTATCAATTTCATAATATTTTTTCGAATTTTTTATTGGAATATTAATATAAGTAGTTATGGATTCTTCAATTATTCCATGATCACATTTGTTACATCCACAACCATTACATTTTCTACATATACTTTTAATCTTATATTTAATATTTTCCTCAAATTTAGTTTTTGAATAACTACGATCAATTTTAAGGGTTGCATAAATGTTCATATTATTATAAAAATTAAAATTATTTACAAAACCTTTATATTCATTACTATTTCTAACCATTCTTCTATAAAGCGCTTCTTTTACAATGAAATCATTTAGTGTTTTTGTATCGTACTCATTTATGTCTCATTTAAATATTGATTTATTTTCTTTAATTTGCTTATAAACATATAAAATATTTATTTTTCTTTTTTTGATTTCCTCTTCAATAAATTTAATAGCTCTTTTTTCAAGATTTTCAAAATTATTTTTTTTCTTATTAATAAAATCATCATAATCATCATTTATTTCACTATTATAAAAATTTGAAAATGATTCAGTAGAATTTCAATAGTTTACAGAATCATAATAATCTTCAATGCTCATTAAATAGTCATAAGCCTCTTTTAATAATTTAAATTTTTGTTCAGCTTCTTTTTTTTCAATAGGGTTTAAATGAATGTCTGGATGATATTGTTTAGCTTTTAATTTATAAGCTCTTTTTATTTCTTCCTTTGATGCACCTAATTTAATTCCTAATATTTCATGAAAAGTATATAAATTTTTGTTGCTCATAATTTTTTAAAAATTATAACATTTTAGAATACAATATATCTATAATTATGAAGAATAAATTATTTAAATTAGACAAAGAACATTTTCATGTATACAATGAGTATGCAAAAACTAAATTACAATATACATGATTTAAAAAGTTAATATTTAGTATTCTTGGTGGATTTTTTATTGGAATCGGATATGTTGGGATGCTAGCAATTATTGCTTATACTAATGATATTAGTGAAGCTGCAAAAATAGCATTAAAATTAGCTGGTGCTTGTATGTTCCCAGTTGGTTTACTTATGTGTATCTATTTAGGCGGAAACTTATTTACCTCTAATTGTATGGGGGTAATTGCCACAGTCTATCGTGATAAAACTATTTTTGCATATTTTCGTGATTTAATGATAACTTTTATTGGTAATATGATTGGTAGTTTTTTGATTGCAGCAATATGTTGGGGAGCTGGGATTTTTGGACCTATTAAAGAACTATCAAAACAAGCAGAATATATTATAAATATGGCTATGTCTAAAATAGATGTCCATCATATGCATTCATGATGAAATAATATGTTAAGTGGTATATTGTGTAACATATTAGTTGTTGGTGCAATTATTGTTAGTCTTAATACAAAGAAAAAAGGTGTTGGTGCAGCAGTGATTTATTTAATGTTAGTAGTTTTTGTACTATCTGGTTATCAACATGTTGTAGCAAACATGTATATTTTCTCTCAAGCAGGATTAATGAGCATCTTTGGTACGACAGCTGAAACAACTTTTACAGGTCAACAAATACCACAAATATTTTATATAAATATTATTCCAAGTGCTGTAGGGAATTTAATTGGGGGAATTGTTATGTCACTTGTATACTTAATTGCAAGTTCATATGTTTTTACAAGAAAACATCATAATTGTGAACAAATTAATACAATTGTTCAAATTGGTGAATGTGATTGTAAAAATGATCAAAAACATGATTTATTATCTAATAATCAAAATTTTCAGAATTCCTTTTCTGATGATAAATCTAATAGGCATGCAAGATTTTTAAATGTACATAAAAACCAAAAACCAATAATTATTGATTTTGATTCTAATGAAAAACTAAGTATTGAAGAGTGTTATACAATTTGAAAAAAAGTTGCGGGATATAATCAACAACCTGTTAAATGTTCATTATGTAGCACAAAAAATAAAACTACAATTAAAACATCAAATAATAAAAATATTTGTTATTATTGTTGAATTAAGCATAAAACTAAAGATAGTGAAAGTTAATTATGAGTAAAATAGCACTTTATAGAAAATATAGACCGTCAAAATTTAATGAAGTAATAGGCCAAAATGCAATAGTAAAAACTTTAGCATCTTCCATTGTCAATAATAGTAGAACACATGCTTATATATTTGCAGGTAATAAGGGTTCTGGGAAAACAACAGTTGCTAAAATTTTTAGTAAAGCTATAAATTGTTTAAATTCTAATAATGGTGAGGCATGCAATGAATGTTCTAATTGCAAAGCTATAGATGAAGCATCAACAACTGATTTTGTTGAATTAGATGCTGCAAGTAATAATGGTGTTGAAGAAATAAGAAATATTATAAACCTTACAAATTATTTGCCTAATAAACTTAAATATAAAGTCTATATAATTGATGAAGCACATATGCTAACAACTAATGCTTGAAATGCATTACTTAAAACAATTGAAGAACCACCGTCATATGTTGTTTTTATTTTTGCTACAACAGAATATCATAAAATACCTGCAACTATTATAAGTCGTTGCCAAAGATTTGATTTTTTAAAACTTCAAGTAAATGATTTAATTAATTTAATTAATAAAATTTGCGAAAAAGAAAATATTAAAATTGATAGTGATGCAATTCCGATCATAGCAAGAATGGCAGATGGTGCAGCACGTGATGCATTAAGTATTGTTGATCAAGTTTCAAATTATAGTGGCAATAATGTTAAATGTGATGATATTTATGAAATTTTTGGATTAACATCAATTGATTCAAAAATAGATTTTTTAAATGAAATTTTAGCTAAAAATTCAAATAAAGTTATAGATATATATAAGAGTCTCTTTGAAAAAGGGATTAACATAACAATATTTGTTTCAGATTTGTTAGATATATTAATGGATAAATTGATTTACATTAAAACAAATGATAATAACTTATTATCAATAATATCAAAAGAGCAATTAGAAAAAATAAATAATTTAGTTAATGATAATTATTTACTTTCGCTAATTAATTTACTTTCAGAAGCACTTAATAAAATTAAAAATTCATCAAATCCAAAATTTGTTTTTGAATATTATATTTTGAAAGCTCTGTCCATTGAAGACTATTCTCAAATAAATAATGAGATAAAAACCCCAGACTTAAAAACAAAGAATCCAACCCCTTCATTAGAATCAAATATTAATAATACTGAAGAACAACATTTAACCAAAACTATTGTACTAGAAGATAAATGAGCAAACATAAAACAAGATGTAAATAAAAGTGAAACACAAAAACCAAAAAAGAGCACATTAACTGATACAACTAAATTAAAATCAAATGATTTATTTAAAACAAAAGAATTAAGTTTAACTAAAGAATTATATGATGATGTTAATGAACTTAAACATAAAAACATTGAAGAAATAGTAGCTAATCAACCAACTACAGAATTTTTATTTGCAAACAATGAAAAAACAAAACCACTTGAGTATGCTAATTTTATAGAATTTGAAAAAAGAAATCAAGATAAAACAAAAGATAAAACTTATAATAAGTTAACTGAAAATATTAATGTAAAATCAAAGCAAGAAAATAAAAAAAATTTTCACGATTATGATGAAGATTTTAAAAATAAGTTTTTCGCAATCGCTGCAAATCATGACTCAAATATTAAAAATGAATTAAATACAATATTTAGTTCATTAAAAGAAATTCCAAGTGCTTTTGATTATAAACAGGCAAACTTTTTTTTATTAGCTGAAAAATTTTTAATATCATCAAAAAATGGCGCTGTTTTACTTTTCAACAATAAATCTCAATCAATAAATTTTAATAATATTGCAAATGATATAGATTTTAACAAACATTTTAAAGATAATTTTAAGTGTTCAAAAATAATTTTAGGTATTGATAAGGAAACTGCTATGTTATATAAGGATGAATTTAAAAAAATGAATAAAAAAAATATCAAAGATGTTAAAATACTAATAGATAATGATGATAAGAAAACCTTATTATTAGACATTCTTAATGATTCGGAGGATTAATTATGGATTTTAAAAAATTAATGCAACAAGCAAAACAAATGCAAAATGAATTACAAACAAAAATGGCTGAATATGACGCAAAATTATTCCATTTTGAATATCAAAATTTAGTAGCTATTGATATTTATGGTAGCTTAAAAATTAAATCTATACAAATTTTAGACAAAGCAATTGTTGATGTTAACGATTTAGATAATATGACAGATGTTATTAGTAAATGTGTTGATAATGCAATTACAGCAATTGTAAAAGGTAAAACTGAAATTACAAACAAAATTGCAGGACCAGCAGCTGAAGGTTTATTCTAAAGAATATGAAACAGCCAAAAGATTATATTTTTTTGGTTGATGCTTTGAAATCACTACCTACGATAGGAAGTAAAAGTGCTAATAAAATAGCAAATTTCATTATTGAACAAGATGATGAATATAAAAATTCATTTATAAAACGTATAAGTGATGCAATTAATAATATCAAAACATGCTTACTATGCAATAATGTTTGTATTGAGCAATATTGTGAATATTGCTCCAATAAAAATTTAGAAAAATCACTTTGTATTGTGTTGAGTATTGAAGATCAACAAAGAATTGAAGAATCTAAAAATTATTTTGGCTATTATCATATTATTAATTGTGGTAATGATATTAAAAAAATTACTCTTGAAAAAATTAATATTAACCAAATTATTAACCAAATTAACACATTAAAAATTTCTGAAGTAATAATTGCTACTAGTTTCTCTGCCATTGGAGAACTAGTTTGTGAATTCATTAAAAATAAATTATTAGATATTAATATAAATATATATAGATTAGGATATGGATTACCATTAAATGCTAATATTGATTATATTGACAATGATACAATTAGAGAATCAATAATTAATAAAAAGAAAATTAATTAAAGTTTTTTATTTTTAATAATTCCATTACTAGTTAATATAGCCATACCAAATGAATGTGATAGAGTTGTAACCATTACACATAATGGAGTAGTTCTTACTTTGATTTCATTAATTTTAATTTTAAAATGATTTGCCATTTGTTTTAGAATATTTGAAATTACATCTTTTGTACATATAGATTGACATAAGTATATTTCTTTAATGTCACTACCTCTGGGAGGTTTATTAAATCTTTTATCTATTGCATCCAATAAATTTGGTATAGCTTCAGTTCATTTTCGGTAAAATCTTTCTTTTTGATTAGTTTCTTCAGCTGCAATTACTGGAAACATTTTAGCTAATTTCAACGTTTTTGCAACAACAACTGGAACTCTACCAGAAGATATCAATCCATCTCAATTAGGTGTAGTAAACATTGTAGTAATGTGTTTAGATAATTCAATAACTTCTGATTGCATTTTTTCTTGGTTAATGTCTTTGTGTTCTTTAACATATTCAATGGCTCATTTTAGAACTATTTCTGATTGAATAGCAGTTGAATTTGAATGCACAACCAAGAATTTACCATTTAATTCATTTGCTGCTTCAATTGCATTATTATATTGTCCACTAAATGTTGGTGCAATTGAAATGTATATAACTTTTTCATATTTTTTAAGCATACTTTCAGCTGCTTCTTTTATAATTTGTTTATTTACAAGACTTGTTTTAATTTTGACTTTTTGATTAATCATTAATTCACAAATTTGTGCTTTTTGTTCATCTGTACATTCATCTATGTAAATATTTCCATCAATATCATTAACTGAATTTCTGATTAAATATATATCATTTTCTTTTAGAAAATCCTTATCTACAGAACCAGTGCTGTCATACATAAAACCAATTTTTTTCATAGTATTACCTACATATATTATAAACATAATGTTTTATTTTAAAACAAGAAGTATATAATATATTTGATATATATAGGAGATATAATGGAGTTTGATAAATCATTAAATAAAATTGCTGGACATATTTTAGCTGCAGCTTTAGAAGCTAATTTTGAATGTAAAGCATCATTACCAATAGTTGATGAAGAAGGTTTTTATCTTGATGTAAATTTTAATAATGAATCCATTTCTACAAAAGATTTTGATAAGATTCAAAAATTATATATGAAGCTAGTTAATGGGGCAAATAAAATAATTTATGATGAAATTAACAAAAAAGAAGCTCAACAACTTTTTGCTACAAATAAATATCTACTTCACTTTTTACAAGATAATAATCAAATTATCTCTTTTTCTTCGTATAAATCTATCTGTGATAAATTACCATATGAACTTACTAATAAACCAAAAGCTTTTAAAATTTTGAGTATTGGGGGTTCATATTGATTAGGTAGTGATAAAAATGAACAGTTGACAAGAATTAGAGCAATTGCTTATGATAACAATGATGATTTAAATAAATATATAGAAGAGTATAATGACAGAATTGAAAGAGATCATAGAACAATTGGAAAAAATCTTGATTTGTTTAATTTTAATCAAACTATTGGACAAGGTTTACCAATATGATTACCTAATGGTTCAATTATTAGAAAAGAAATTAGAAATTTTTTAAGTGATCTTGAAACAAAATACGGCTTTCAAAGTGTTTTTTCTCCGATTCTTGGTAGTACTGAACTATATAAAATTTCTGGACACTGAGACCATTATAGAGAAAATATGTTTGCTCAAATTAAAGTTGATAATGAAGAACTAGTATTAAGACCAATGACTTGTCCTCATCATATTCTTGTTTATAAAAGAAAACCTCATTCATATAAACAACTACCAATTAGAATTTGTGAAGAATCAATGTTACATAGATATGAATCATCAGGTGGTTTAACAGGTTTTGAAAGAGTTAGAGAAATGACACTTGAAGATACTCATATTTTTTGTACTCCAGAACAAATAGAATCAGAAGTTAAAAATTGTTACAACATTATTAAGGAAGCTCATAAAGGGTTAAATAGCACAATTTTCCAAGTTGATTTATCATTGCACGATCCTAATGATAAAGAAAAATTCCATCAAGATGAAAAAATGTGAAAAGTAGCTGAGGATGGATTGAGAAAAGTTTTGAAAGCTTGCAAGATTAATTATGTAGAAAAAATTGGTGAAGCAGCTTTTTATGGACCTAAAATTGACTTTCAAGTAAAAACGACTTTAGGAAGAATTATTACAATGTCAACAATCCAATTAGATTTTTTATTACCTAATAAATTTGACATTACATATAAGGATGCAAATCTTAATGATCAAAGAGTTGTAATGATTCACTTAGGGATTATTGGAACATATGAAAGATTATTATCAATTATTTTAGAGCAAACAAAAGGAGTTTTACCACTTTGATTATCTCCAATTCAAGTGGTTATTATTCCAGTTAATAATAATCTACATTACGATTACGCTAAAAAAGTTTACAAAACATTGTTTAATTCAAAAATAAGAGTTGAAATTGATGATAGAGATGAAAGAATGTCAAAAAAGATAAGGGAAGCACAAATTTCAAAAATTCCATATCAAATTATCATTGGAGATGATGAACTTAATAATAAAACTATTTCAGTTAGAAAGTATGGTTCAGAAGATACTGAGACTTTTGAAATTAATAAATTTAAGTCTAGAATATTAAAACAAATAAAAGATAAAAAATAATTTTTAAATAATTAATTTTAAAAAAAGTCAATTTATTATATAATTATAATGTTATATATAGTTATTTAAAAGAGGACAATATGCAAAAGAAAGAAATTCAAAAAGAAAGAGCTCAACTTTTAAAAGAAATTGAAGCAGAACAAAAAAAATTAAAAGCAGCTGAGCACAAACTATCTCTTTATGAATATCAAGAGTTAGAAAAATCTAAAAAAGAAGCTCAACCTATTAAAAAGAGTCAAACAAAAAAGAAACCTGCAAAAAAATCTGCAGTTAAGTCTAAGCCTGTAGATAACAAAAAATCAAAAAGTAATAATGCTCCAGTTGAAGGTGCAACTCGTCAAAACATGAAAAAGCATGTTATTGTTCCAGCATCTGAATTAGAACATTATGATTTTGAACAAAGAAAAAAAGATTGACATGTAAAATCAGGTATCAATAAAAAACAAGAAGTATGTTCAATTTGTGGTGATGATGATAATTGAGAAAGTATTCTACTAGATAATAAAAAACACGTTTGTTACTATTGTTGAATTAAAAAACCTGAAAATTTTGATTCTAAGAAAGACAAAGATTCAAAGAATGATAAGGTTAAAGCTAAAAATGAAAATCAAAATGCAAGAGCCATTGAACCAAAGAAAGAAGAAGTTTCTGATAGTTCATTAGATAAATCTTCTAAACCAGTAGGTAAATTATTCTATATTGTTTCAATTATTCTAGGTATTTTACTTGTTGCACTAATAATTATTATTGTATTAGGTATTGTAAGTAATTGAACATTTAAGTTCTAATTTAAATAGCTATAAATGATCCTAAAGAGGAACTAATATGCCAGCAAAAAAAGCAAAACAAAATGTTAAAAGTAATAAGTCAAATAATTTAGTTGTTGCTAAATCAAATAATAAGAAAAAAAATACTAAATCAAGTTCTGCAAAGAATGCTAGTTTTGTTCCTACAAAAAATAAAAAAAATAATCAAGAACAAGTAATTAAAATTGTTACTAAATATAAAGATGTTCCACTTAATGAGCTTTATAATGACTTAGAAGGGATGAAGCAATATCGTGCTGTTCTTCTTGAACGTCGTGATGAATTAATTAAAGCAAAATCTATTATTGATTCAAATAAAAGAAAAATTGCGATTCAAAAAACACTTGAAAATACATATGATATTCAATTTAAATTACAAGATGCTACTTTTAAAAATCATTATGTTCCACATGGTTTTAGTGTTATAAATAAACAACAAGAAACTCCAAATAATAATTTACATGATAGAGTTATGCAAAGATCTCAAGAGAGAGAATTGACACAACAACCTGTAGTTATTCACCATAAAGAACGTACTGAACCACCAAAGCAAGTTGTTCACAATCACTATCATACTACAATTATTAACAATGAACAAAAACCTATTCAACCTGTACAACAACATCCACAACCTGTACAGCAAGGTTTTATTCCCCAAACAATTACTTTATATCCACAAGTACAACCTACAACACAAATTGAAATTTCGAAACCTAAATATTCAATTGTTTGACCATTATATGAAAGAATAAAAGAATTGATTAAACCAAGAAAATATTCTTCTGTTATTTTCCCATTTATTATCATAGCTACTATTTTAGTTGCTGCATCTTTAGCATTCATTGTTATTTGAGGATTCTCAGTAGGTTGATCTAATTTTGGTGATGACGTATTTGGATCAATAGCTGAGTTTTTCAAAAAGGTTTTTTAATTAATTTTTTCTAATATGAAATTACAAGTAACTTGAAAAAACTTATACCAAGAAAAAGCGCTTATTTTTTTGATTAATAAACATTTTTGAAAATCAAAAATAGGTCCAATTGCTTCATTATTTTTACCTTTGTTTATGATGATTGTTTATAAAATTATTGGCGAATCCAATAATTCATTATTTGCAAGTGGATTAGCAACTTATTTTGCTTTTTCTATTTTACCTGTTTGTCTAATAACATTACCTCAAGTAATTGTCGAATTGAAAAATTCAATAATTTTGAGGAAACTATCAGTTTCAAAAATCACTCCATTAAAATTCAACTTGATCTTACTATCTTATTATTTAATTGTTTTAATTGTTTCAAATATTGCAATTATTATTCTTTATGCAATTTTCTTAAATAAAGAAGCTCACACTTATTTTAATTTATTTAATTGAGGGGAACTTATTTATACATTATTATTAGTTTATATATCTAGTTTATCTTTAGGATTATTATTTGGGGTAATAATAAAAAAGACGACATATGTTCAAATATTAGGGTTTATTGTAATGATTATTTCAGTTTCACTGTCAGGTCAATTTATGCCACTAACAGTTTTGGCTAGTTCTGATGCAATACGTTATATATCATTATTTTCACCTTTGTCATATTCATTAAATTTATTAAATAATGTTTTAGTTAGTACAAATCAAGATATATATTTAGCTGCTATTAATGCAAATTTATTTAATCAGGATACAGTTAATGCAAATGTTATTGAAATGTTAAAAACACATAAATATAATGGTTTATTTGATTTGAAAAATAGTTTTGTTATATTTGATGCTTCCTGAATTCCAAGTGAAACAAATCCCAAAATTAAAATAATTGGTTCGTTGAGTGCAATAAAAATATATGATGTTTGACAAAATGCATTAGATTTAATTATGCCTTTTTTTATTAGCATTAGTTTTGTTATTATTTCCATTAAAAAATTTAATTGAACAAGTAGGTAAATAATGTGAAAATTTAAGAATAATAAGAAACAAATAAAAATCAAAAATCCATATAGTGAAATTAAACCTTTTATAAAGAAAACAAGTTATTCAAAATTGAAACCTTTAATTACAGTTTTAAATTTACAACAATCTTTTGGTAGAGGGAAAAATTTTAAAAACATATATAATGATATTTCGTTTGAAATATATGAAAATGAAAGAGTAGCATTTTTAGGTCCAAATGGAGCCGGAAAAACAGTTACTATTTCTACACTATGTGGAATTTATAAACCTAAAGGTGGCACAATCAATTACTTGTTTGACTATGAAACAAAACCATATGAAAAATTATCAGTACAATTTCAAGACTTACAATTTCCGAATTCACTTACTCCAAGAGATTTGATTAAATTCTCGTTAGGATTTGCAAATATAAATGAAATGAATATTGAAATCAAAAAAGCTTTAAAAGTTTTTGAAATTGATCAAATTATTGATACTAAAATTTCGAAATTATCTGGTGGTCAACAACAAAGAGTTAATGTATTTATGGCATTGATATCAAAACCAAAAATTTTATTTCTTGATGAATTTACAACAGGTTTAGATATTGCAATTAAAAACAATATTCAAAACTTTATTTTAGAATATTGTAAAAAACATAAAATCACTTTAGTTGTGATAAGTCATGATATTGATTCAATTGAAGATATGTGTGATCGAATTATTATTTTAGCAGATAAAAAAATTATTATGGATGCTCCGTGCAACGAAATAATTAAGAAATTTGGATCAGTTAAGAAAATGCTTAAAGCTTATATTCTTGTTTAAGTTTAGTAATATCTTCAATTATTTTTTTTGTTATTTTTTTTCCTAATTTATATCTCTTTAAACTAATTAATAATTGAGATTTAATATTTGTATTTAAAAGTTTTTCTAATGCTAAAACTAATTTTGATATTGTAATATCCTCATCAATATTTTTATTTTTTTTATATCAATGATTAAGAGCAATATTGAATTCTCTACGATAATAATTAAGTTTGGTTGAAATAAACATCCCATTATGAGAAGCTATATTTCTAAATTTACGAATGGAGTGACAAACTGAAACAAATTCATCTATATTATCTTCTAAATCAAAAGCTTCAGTTATTAATCTTTTTGTTTCTTCATCTTGTAATTCAATAAAAGATACTAAAGTATGAAAAGATCATGATACTGATAATTTTTTTAAAGGAACATTTTTAGGATCATCATAACCATTTAATAAATTACAACTTTTAGCATTCTCATATAAATCTTTTATAAAAGTACTATAACCTTTATTCCTCAAGTTAGAATTGGCTGGATTATTAGTAACTTCCAACACGTATTCATCTTCAATATTATTATGTTTATAGATGATGTCAATTATTTTAGTATTTAATCTTTTTTCAAAATCAAGAATATATGCACCAATGATATTGCTAATTACCATATCAATTTTAAATATATTAATAATGTCATTAGTGTTTGGCTTTCTTTTTATTTTTTTTGCTAATTCACCATAACATTCAATAATTCTAAAATAACCATAATTTTCTATATAATTCAAAATAGATTCTTTGTTTTTAATTTTAATATTGCTATTTTTAATATTTAATAATGTCTTTTCCATAATATAATTATATTACTTTATGAAATATCAAAATATATTATCTGTTGAAACTAGCTGTGATGACACATCAATTGCATTATTAAAAGATTATGAAATTATAACTAATGTTGTTATTAGTTCATCAAAGATTCAAAATCAATATGGGGGTGTTGTGCCTGAAGTAGCAGCTAGAGAACATGAAAAAAATATCATTAAGGCATATAAGCAAGTTAACAATATAATAGAAAAAAATAATATGGACATTAATCTTATTGCTTATACATATGAACCAGGCTTAAGAGTTTGTTTAAATGTTGGTGAATCATTTGCAACCACATTGTCTAGTTTATTAAACATACCAACAATGAAAATTAACCATATTTATGCTCATATTTTCAGTTTTTATGATGAATTAAATAAACAAGATTTGGAATTCCCCTTTTTGTCATTAGTTGCATCAGGGGGTCATACAACAATTTTTCTTGTTAATTCTCCTAGCGATATTAAAATATTAAACGAAACACTTGATGATGCTGTAGGCGAAGTATATGATAAAATTGCAAGATCATTGAATTTAGGTTATCCTGGAGGTCCTGCGATTGATAATTTATTTGATGAGAGTAAAGCTACAATAAAATTTATTAACCATCATAACGTTAATATGCAATTTTCATTTAGTGGTTTAAAAACAACAGTTTTAAACTATATTAATTCTATGAAAATGAAAGACCATTCTATTGATGTTCAAACAATAGCTAGTAGTTTTCAAAGAAATGTTGTAGATATATTAATTGACAAATTAAAATACTATATGGATTATTATAAGATTGATATTATTGCAATTGGTGGTGGTGTTGCAGCTAATTCTTTATTGCAACAAGAAATAAAAAGAATTAGTGCAAGAAAAATATTTATCCCTAAAAAAGTTATGTGTGGTGATAATGCTGCAATGATTGCTATTTATTCTAGATTATTATTAGATTTCAATATGTAATCATATATAACTTTACTTACTCCATTTTTTTTCGCATTAAAAGATATGTTAACAACACTTTTTAGTCATGAAAATTTTTCTTTAACAAGGTAACTTTCACCTGCAAATTCAAACATTGGAACATCATTAGCAGAATCACCAATAGCAGCTATTTCATCTGGCTTAATTTTTAAAAGTTCACAAGCAATTTTTAGTGATGATGCTTTATTTGAACCATTTTTTACAATTTCAAACATTTTTGGGTGCGTCTCTAAAACTTGTATTCCATTAATATCATTTAGTTCTTTAATAGTTTCTTTTGATTTAATTTGTTTTCATATTTTGAATACATTTACTTTATAAGCTTCAATAGGATCAAATTTTTTTAATTTATCAT
Source organism: uncultured Mycoplasmataceae bacterium (assembly GCA_949290735.1). Classification (GTDB taxonomy): domain Bacteria; phylum Bacillota_I; class Bacilli_A; order Mycoplasmatales; family Mycoplasmoidaceae; genus Mycoplasma_L. Next base: position 4,947 of record CASESV010000014.1, on the reverse strand, counting down.
ATTTTAAATGTGCTATATATTTTCTAAAAGCTGTAGCAAAAAAATTTGCTCTCTTTCTTATATCTTCATTTTTTTGTACATATGGATAAAAACCTAGTTTATTTTTTGTGCATACATAATATATTTCACTACAAGTTGATTTATTTATTAATGATGAATGAATAATTTTTTGCTTGATATTATCAAAAACAATATTACCATTTAAGCATGAATATAGATGTAATTTTTTGTTTATATAATTACTAATTCTATCAATATATCTTAATGAAGATACAAGCGATTTACCGGTATTAATAAAAATATGCCCTCCTAAATCAGAAAATAATTTTAATGCTTGTAAATCTTTTTTAGTTATTTTCTTGAATTTAGTTAATAGTGTGCCATCAAGATCAATAGACAATAATTTTATGTGTCCTAAATTAAATTTCTTTTCCACAAGAATATTATAATAAATATTATTTGTTCTTGCAATCAATAATATTTAAACAAATATCATATTTAGCTTTTTTTGTAAAATAATGATCTGGATAAGATATATCAAATAATTCTTTTGTACCCCAATTTCTTTTTGTCATTTCATAAGCAATTGCATGTGGTTCCATTAATTTGTTATTAATCAAAAAATAAAAATCATAACTTAATACCTTAAAAATTCAATTAATAATACGATTATCAAATTCAATATAATTTTTAAAATATTTATCAAATTTTTCATTATTAAAATTTATTAATGATTTTTTAATAATTCAATTGTATTTTTTTAATAAACTATTTACTTGATCATTAGCAGTATTTATTAATTTTGTTTCAATAATATTGGTGTCATTTAATCATTTAGAAGGAAAAGAATTATTATTCTTTAAATTTTTAAAATGATTTTTATAACAATTAGTAACTTTATTTTCCAACACATAATTTATATGATCTATCATTTCATGACTTGAAAGTTTTCTAAGTATAAATGTTGGAGCTTCATTTTTTTCTAAATCATAATCTATATAAACTTTAACGACTTTATAAAATCCTAAAAATAGATAATTATTTGCATTATTTTTCTGAAATAAATAAATTGCTGTAGGTTCTATTGAAGTGTTAAAAATAATTTTGTTTTCTTCCAAATCAAAATATCGACCATAGTAAGATTTTATAAATCTCACTGATATTTTATTTTCATCTTCAAAATTCATACTTGAACTATTAAAACACATAATAATATTATTCATATAATCAGTATTGATTTGCTTGCCATAAAGAATATCTAAGCAATTTGCTAATAAAACAAGGTAATACTCACTAATGATACTTAAATTAGGAACCAAACTAAAGATATTAAAATCCAAAAAAATCATTTCTTTATATTTTCTTTTTAGTTCATTAATTATCATTCTATTATTAGTGATTAATCCATGCTGAAGAATTTGATAAATTAAACAAATATGATTATCATTCATGCTAATTATATTTAAAAGATTAAATGTATCATTTTTTACATTTGAAACTATTTCAATTAACTCATTTTTTAATTTATTTAAAGATGTATCACATTCTCTTTTCATTAGATTATCAAATTCAATCAAATCATTTTGTTCATATCCTTCTTCATTTATAACTGTGAAACCAAATAATTGCTCAGCCCCAATATAAAAATGATTTAGTCTTAAAATTTTATAGAATCCTAAAAAAATATTTTTTTCATTTTGCCTCGAAAATAATAAAACCTTTTTAACATTATTTTTAATTATTTTTTGATTTATTTTCGAATTTAAAAAGCCATCACAATAATCATTTAGTTTAAAATTATAAATATTATTATGTTCAAAATATTTAACATTATTTAAACAAATATATAAATTATTTTCATTATCAAAATAAAAATTATTATTTGTTCCATAACCTTTTACACCTAATAAATATAATTCAATATCAGTTAGTTGATCACCTTTTAAAAGATTACTAATAATAAGTTTATTTTGAATATTGTATCTTTCTAATAAAGTTACAATATAACTATTGATACTTCTTGCCATTGAAAACATTGTATCATTATGTTTTTTTTGTCCAATAACCATTAAATAATAAAGATAATTTTCAAAAGATGAAAATTGTTCTTTTAAATTAATTAAGTACCAAATTTCAGATTTTTCAAAATCATTTTTTAATAATTTTTTAAAAATTTTATCAATAATTTTATTTATATTAATTTGTTTGAACATATTCTTTGCAATATTTTACAAGTGCATCAAAATCTTCAATAGTAACATATGTGTTTGAGAAAAATACTTTTTTATGAAGTTCTTTTAAAAATTCATTGTTATCAAAAAAGTTTTTCATATTTATGAATATAATAAGAAAAAAATCCCTAAAAGCAAATTTAATAATTAAATTAATATCATTTTTATTTTTAGTTTCATCTTTATATAGGTCTAGCATTTTTTCATATCCAAAAATTAACTCTGAAGCAAGATTTTTAAATTCTTTTGTTGAATTTAAATCATAAATAGAGTAATATAACTTTCTATAATATTCTTCTTTTTTAATTGCTTCTTGTTTTTGTTCTTCTGTTATTCCCAAATCTTCATTGTTTAATATTTTTTTATTTAAATCATTTGAACTCATACTAATTCTCCAATACTTCTTTATATGTAATAAAATGTTTTTTACAAACTTTATTAAGCGCATCAACGCCTTTATCCTTGATTATTTGTTTAGCTGTACTAATTATATTATGATTACTAGAACCAAGAATAAGCTCAACATTAATATGATTTGATAATGATTTTATTTGTTCTAAAAAATAATATCTTGCAATAATAGAAGCACAAGCAACTGCCATGTACTTTGACTCAGCCTTTGTTTCAAAAATATCAATACTAAATTCTGATTTATTTGCTCTTCTTAAATAATTAGAGTAATTTTCAGGACTGACAAATTGATCTATAATAACAAAATAAGGTCTAGTTGCTTGTTTTGATAAATTCCATAGCGCTTGATTATGTCCAACAGCTTTAATTATGTGACTATTATTGTAAATTTCAAATTGATTGTTATATTCTTCTGGAAAAATATTAATAACGTTGAAAATAATTTGGTCTTTTATGTTTTTGAAAATAGAAATAATTTTTTCATCACTTAAAAATTTAGAATCTTTTACTCCAATATCTTTTAACCATTGTATTTGATCTTTTCTAACATATGCAGAAGCTACAACTATTCCACCAAAAAAATCACCTACACCAACTTCATCACTACCCATAGTAGCAATAGTATATTGATTAATTTGTAATTTTTTATTATCAAAACTATTTTGATTATCAATTTCATTATATTCTTTATCAAATATAAATTTATATGTTTCTAAAGAATCTTTACCTTGTAAAACCAAAACCATAGTTTTATATATAGTAACTGTAGTACTATTAAATTTATAAATTTTTAAAATAAATTCATTGTGAGAATTTATTTCATATAAATTTAATTTTTGATTTATTTTTTCAAATTCATCTTTATTTATTGTTATAGATATATTTGTCATAATTAATATAAATTATAATACAATATATTATTAAGTTAAAATAATTAAAATATGCAAATTAATAATTTTGAAAACCTATATAATTCTGCAAAACCAATCTATAAGTTTTTATCGAAACCAAAAGTCATTAGTTGTTTCTATATAGCATTTGTAGGCTTTATAATTTTATTTTTTGGTTTATTATTATTTTGCTTATTTTTTAACTCAGATGAATATAGTAATAATACAAAATTTATTTTGTGTGTTTTGTGAGTAATTTTATTTATATTTACATTTATAAGTTTTAATGTTTTTGTTTATTTAAGAAAGAGAGCAATTAAATATTTTAATAAGTTATTTAATTTTGTTGATTTATTCAGTAATGATCTAAAAAAAATGGAATTAAATGATTTAACAATTAAAACTGATGATTCAAAAAATAATGACAAATTAAATGAGATGATTAAATATAGTTCTATTTTTAATGACTATTATTATACAAAATGGCATAATCAATTTCATTTTTGTTATCTTAATAAAGAAATAGATATGTTATATTGAAAAGCATATAGTGTTGTTGATAATAAAAAAAAGGTTAACTCACATCTTCTATTTAATTTTAATTTAGAATCTAATATAGAATTGTACATTTCATCACAAAAAGTAGATGAAAAATTAAAAGAATATCACAACTTATATGTAAATCAAATCCAATATATTAGTGATAACTTATTTTATCTATTAAACGAAATTAAAAATAACATTGGTGATTTTATTTTTTCAATTAAAAATAATAAATTATCTTTCTTTATTGATAATACAAATAATATATTCTTTCTTGATGAAAAAAATTATGCATTTTGAAAGTTAGATAAAAAAAAATTAATTAAACAATATGATAATAATTTAGTGTTGCTGAGTAAAATAATAAAAATGATATTGAGTTTTCAAATTAATTAATATTTATTTGTTTAATATTATTTAAAATTTATAAACATATATAATATCTAAGTATGATAGATTAATCAATTTTAAAAGTAATATTCAATTAATGAATGAGTTATTAGTATAATTTTTTGTCAATGACAATCAAGACACTAAAAGAATAATTGCCTAAATGTGCAACAATAGCCGCTGGAAATTTTTTATTTTCAATAACTTCATAATTATCAAAGTCATTAAGTTTCATTTTAACATATTTCATAAGTTCGATTGTTTCATTTTGATCTTTTAAATCTGAAAAGAATACAAGTTTTTTTATTTTATTTTTCTTTAAACAAAGTTCTTTTCTCAACATTTCAATACCTTTATCCATGGCTCCAAAAAGATTAAGAGACTTATCTTGATAATCTAATTTTCCATCTTGATATTTAATAATTAGTTTTAGATTTAAAGCTTTAACTAAAATAGCTTTTAAACCTTTTAATCTACCACCT
>CASESV010000013.1 GCA_949290735.1 uncultured Mycoplasmataceae bacterium | reverse complement strand
ATGAATTAAATATTATTATTGACAAATTAAAAGTATTCAATCAACCTTTAAAAATGTATTTTGTATATGCAAACAATAATCTTATTGCTTCACCAAATAATTTTGGAATCACCAACAATATTCCAGATTATGTAGATAGTCCTGAGTTGGTATTACAAAATGCATTAAGAACTTTTAGATTATTACCTGATACAAATTATGTGATGTATGAAGTTAAAAAAGATGATTATATAATGCTTAAAAACGAAATTTTTGTATTGTATTCAATTAATATAAATAATCAATTGTATCATTTCAATAGTTTAGATAATTTAAAAAATGAATTAATTAAATATATTAAACTAAATTCATATAAATATGTGAATTAATTTTTAAAATATAAAAGGAGTCAAATATGAAAATTAAATTTAAAAAAATATTAAAATTATTTATTGGTTTAATGTCGCCACTTTTATTGGGTTTATCTGTTGTTCCAATAATTACATCATGTTCAAAAAGTGAAGAGGGGTTAATACCTCCTGGCGATGGAACCATTGGCGAACTTGATGCTAGTGAAGAATTTATAAAAAATGTGAATGGGAAAAATGCTCTTATTGTTCCTTATAAGTATCTGTGAACAAGATTTAGTATAGAACCTAGTTTAGCTAGAGATCACAATATCACAACATTATACTTACCTGTTGGAAAATATATTATGGAAATATTATCAATTTATATTAATTTTAGGAATGATGATCCAAGTGATTATTGCCCAATAGAAAAAATTAATTGGTATGATGGTTTTGATAAAAATGGAAATCCAAATGTAGTTGATCCAAGCCATTATAAAGTTGGCACTTTGGGATTGTATTTAAATTCAACATACATATCAAGTTTAGGCAATTTACCTAAAAGCAATTCAGATATTTATATTGAGGCAATGAACTCAGCATTAGTTACACTAGATTTTACAGGACATAAAGACATTTCACTAGGTTCTTTTAAGAACTCTAAAAATTTAAGAAGTATAAAGATAGATAAAGATGCTGAATTGGATGGAATTAAAGATTATAATTTTTATGGATGCTCTATAAATCAACCATTAATATTTCCTAAAAATATGAACTTAGAATATTCAGATAATGAATATGAAAAAATGACTATTGGATATAGAGCATTTCAAGGAGAAAATAACACTTTCACCGATGTTTATTTTTATGGTGATGAAAGTAATTATAAAATTAGTGAATCAGCTTTTAATCCAGGTGTTAGATTACACTATAATTATGAAGGTTAAAATTTTATGATATCACCACATTATAGTTTAATTAATTTCAATAAATACAATTATGATTTTATTAAATTATTCACATTAATTTACAACAATAATGAATCTGCTTTATTAAACTCAGATCTAATTAATACAGCAAACACAAAAAATGATGATTTAATTGATAAATTATTTATTAATGTATCAAGTAGAATAACATTTAATGATCATTTAAGTTCAAAAGAATTCAATAACTTTTCATTCAATAAAACACAAAATGATAAATTAAATAATATTACATTATTACCATCAAACAAATTAATCTTGAAAGACAATCAATCTTTAGAACTAGCTCAAATTTATTTACTATAATTCAATGCTAGCGTATTTTCTTCATACTTTTTGACTCCTTTAAAGAAATCATTCTTTCTATATAAATATAGAAAAGAATGGTCTTTAAGAATATTTCCAAAAAGCTACTACACTAAACAAACAAAAACAAATATTATTTGTTTATTTAATTATATAGTATAATATTGTTATCAACTTGGAAGGAGGTGATATTATGTCAAGAACCATTATTGTTGAAAATGATTTAGAAGTTGCTTTAAAAAAGTTTAAAAGAATTTCTAATGAAACTAAAAGAGATTTTAGAAAAAATGAATATTACCTAAGACCAGGTTTACGTCGTATGCTTAAAGAAAAAGAAGCTCAAAAGAAAAGAAGAAAATATTAATTTATAAAACTACCAAATGGTAGTTTTTTATATATAAGGAGTAAAGATGAAAAAGTTATTTGTGTTTGATTTTGATGGAACACTTGTTGATGACAAAAGAGAATTATCACCAAACACTGTTAATTCTTTGAAAAAAGCAGTTGATTTAGGTAATGAAGTTGCTATATGTACAGGCAGAAGTATAGGACAACTAGCTAAATATTTAGATAAATTAGATTTTATTAAAATTATAGCAACTGTTAATGGTGGAATCATTAACTATATAAAAGAAAATAAACAAGTAATTCTTTCTAGTCCATTAAAACAAGATGTTATAACTAAAATGATTCTTTTAGCACAAAAATATAGAAGAGAATTACAATGAACAACTTCTGATCAGAAACATTATAGAGTTTATTTTGGTAATGATCCAAAACAAGATATAACTGATGAGTCTTTTTTTAAGATTGGTACAATGTCACCGACATATGATAAATGAAATGATGTTCAATCTACATTAATTACAGATGAAGTAATTCATTTAGCAATGAAAATTGAAAATTCTAAAATAAAAGAACCTTTTGATGAAATATATAATGAATTTTGCTTAACTAAAAAATATAATGTTGTGCAAACAGGTGGGGTTTATATCGATGTAGATAGTTATGGAACTGATAAATGAACAGCTGTCAAATATATTCAAAATCATTTTAATATTAGTAATGAAGAAACATATTGTTTTGGTGATAGTGATAACGATATATCAATGGTTAAACATGCAAAATATGGTATTGCTTTAGGTCATGCAACACCAAAACTAAAAGAAAATGCTGATATTATCATTGGTGATAATAATTCTAATGCAATATCTGATTTTATTGAAAAAACAATAAGTAATACTTCAAATAAAAAATATCTTGTACCTTCACTATTAGCGTTTGATGTAAATAATATTGATAAAGAGTTAAATGAATTAATTCCTATAGATATAAATTATATTCATTATGATGTTATGGATGATTATGTAAAAAATAAAAGTTTTGATAATGAATGAATAGATTTAATTTCTCAAAAAGGATTTTCTATAATATTACACTTTATGGTTTGAAATCCAATAAATTGAATTGATAGATTTATTAATAAAAATATTTATGCAATTACTTTTCAATTTGAACCTTTATCATTTAGTGAAACTTTATCATGCATTAGAAAAATTAAATCATTAAACATTAAAGCAGGAATTGCAATTAAACCTTCTTCTAACTTTAGTGAGTATTCTAAGTATTTAAAGTATGTTGATTTTGTAACAGTGATGACTGTAGAACCAGGTAAAGGTGGCCAAGAATTCAATGATGCAGCTCTTGAAAATTTACAAAAAATTTATGGGTTCAAACAAGCTAATTTATTAAATTATGAAATTGAAGTTGATGGCGGTATTAAAATCCATAATGTTTCAAAAGTTTTACCATATTGCGATTTTGTTGTTAGTGGAACAGGTTTTATAAAATTAAACAAATTAGAACGTCTTGAATTTATTAAAAAGGTTAAATAAATATGGCAAAGAAAAAAATAGATGAACAAAAATACCAATGAGATCTTGAAGCTATTTTAGAAAATCAAACTATTGATGAATTATATAATGATTGATTAAAGGCAATAGAAAAATCAATTAAGTTATATCCTCAATTTGTTGACAATATTGATAATTTTAAACAATGAATCAAACATGGTGAAAAATTAAGAATCTTATCAAACAGATTATCTAATTATGTGTCTAATAACTATAATATGGATGTAACTAATCAAAAATGAATTGGATATAGTCAAAAAATGACTATTGATGGTAATAAATTAACTGTCGCTCTAGCTGATTATGAAAATAGAATATTAGACAATGAACAGAAAATTAAAGAATATTTAAAAGATCCTAATTTAAATGAATATACTAGAAGTTTTGAACTAGTTTTTAAAACAAAACCTCATACTTTATCTAAACAAGAAGAAACATTATTAGCTAAACTATCAAAAGCTGATGGTGGGGTTGATGAAATGTATGATAGTTTAATTACAGGTGATATTAAATTTAAAGATGCAACAAATAGTAAAAAGCAAAAAGTAAAACTAAATACAACAACTGATGTTTTTATTAATTTGAAATCAAGTGATAGAATTTTAAGAAAAACATCATGATTAAATTTTAATCAAGCATATTATGATTTTAGAAATACACTAACACATGCACTTTATTATAATTATTTATCTTTAAATACTGATGCACAAATAAGAAATTTTAAAGATTACTTAGATTCATGCTGTTTTGCTGATGAGATTGATAGAAAATTAATTACTCATATTTATAATCAAGTAAAATCATATAAAAAATATCATCAACAATATTCAACTCATAGATCAAATCTTTTAAAATCATTATTAAAATTAAAAAAACTTGAACCATGAGATGCTAATGTTGATTTAATTAAGAAAAAAACCAAATTTACTATTGAACAAGCGCAAAAGATAGCATTGGAAGCATTAAAACCTTTAGGTAATGAATATTTAGAAATAGTAAAGAAAGCTTTTAATGAAAAGTGAATATCTTGATTAGCAAAACCAAATAAATATACAGGTGCATATTCTATTGGTGGGACTAAAGGGTTATCTAAATACTATATACTAATGAATTTTGACTACACACTTGGATCAATATCAACATTAATCCATGAATTAGGACATTCATTGAATTCATATTTTTATTCAAAACATCAAAATGTATATAGTTCAACAACCATTTTTACAGCAGAAATTGCATCAATAACAAATGAAATGTTATTAAACTATTATCTATTAAAAAAATATAAAGATGACAAACAAATGCAATTATTAATATTAGATGAACTTATATCTGGTTTCTTTGCCACAACATCTAGACAAATTATTTTTAGTAATTTTGAATATGACATAAATAATAAAATAAATAATAATGAACCAATTACTTTCGATGTTATTGAAAAAACATATGGAGAATTACAAAAACAATATTTATATTTTAAAAACCCAAAAAATATATATTTAGAACCTTATTCTAAATCATTAGTAACCCCTTTAAGAATTAGTCATTTTTTTGCTGGAAACTTTTATGTTTATAAATATGCAATAGGCCAAATTGTGGCGTGTATTGTGGCAAAAAGAATAATTAATAATGAACCAAATGCTCTATCAAATTATATGAAATTTTTAGCATCTGGTACTTCTAGATCACCAATTGATACAATTAAATTACTTGATATTGACCTTTATAAAGAAGAACCATGACAAGAAGCGGGAGAAATCATTAATTACTTCATAAAAGAATTTAAAAAACATAAAAATGTGCCTAAAAACTAGTATTTTTCTAGTTTTATATTTATTATTTTTGGTTATTTAACTCACCTTTTTATTGTAATTTTTCTAAAAAAAATAAAAATTTTTTTGATATTTTCGTTTTTAGTGTATAATAAAAAAGTATTTTTTATATTTTTTTATATTTATATAAAAAATATGTATAAACATCAATCTACCAAAGGAAGTAAAAATGAAAAACGAACAGTACTATAAGATGAATGAAGTCTCAAGTAAAGTAGTAAGAAGAGACTATTCAAAAATTAAAACTAATTTTAAAGCTCCAAATTTATTGGATGTTCAAATTAAGTCTTATCAGAAATTTTTAGATGAAGAATTGGCAAGTGTGATCAATTCTATTTCTCCAATTCATTCACCAAACAATAAATATACTTTAGAGATTGGTAATGTTACTTTGCATGAACCTAAATTCTCAGAAGAAGTAGCTAGAAATGATGGTAAAACATATGAAGCACCAGTGTATGCTGATGTTCGAATCATTAACAATGAAACAGGTGAATCAATTAAATCAAAAAAATCAAAGTCTACCAATAATGAAGGTGTATTTTTTGCAAATGTTCCTTTAATGACAAAAAATGGTACTTTTATCATCAACGGGATTGAAAAATTTGTAATTGCACAAATAGCAAGATCTCCAGGTGCATATGTTTTAGGAAAATCACAAATTAAACTTAATAGTTCAAGAAAAAAATTAATTGAAGGAAATATATGTGAAGTACTTCCGTTTAAAGGAACATTAATGATAGCTTCAATTAATGATGCAAAAAAACAATGTATCTTTACAATGAGAGACTCTTCAGGAGAGTCAGCTCCAGTGTTTGGTGCAATAGAAGTATTAAAAGCTTTTGGTGTTAGATTGCATGAAATTGAAAGCATATATGAAGATAATGAATATATTAAAAACTCTATTCATGAATGTCCTTATCAACCATCAACAATCTTTGAACAAAAAGAAATTAAAGATATTGTTGATTTAGTTAACGATCTTTTAACTGAAACTGATGTTGAAGAAGAAATATTTGCAACTTTAAACAAGTGTCATAAATTAGAAAAGAAATTAAGAAATTTAGTTTATGAATATTTAATTTTAGATAAAAAAGTAACTTCTTTAACAAAGCAAATGGTAGAACAAAATAATAAATCTCTTCAAGATGAAATTAATTCAATTAATAATTCTAAGAATTTAATTATTGAAAAAATAATTGCTGAAAAAGCAGCGAAAGATATAGTTAAGAAATTATCAATTTCATTAAAAACTTTTGATAATAATAGCACACCAATTGAAGATGAAAGTAAAATTACTTACCAAACTCTTCTATGACAACATTTTTGTAACCAAAGATATTATGATTTAAAAAATGCTGGAAGATTTAAAATTAATCATAAACTAAGAGTTTCTGAAAGATTATATGGAAGAGTAATTGCTGAAGATATAAAAGATAAATCAGGTAAAGTTGTTATTAAAAAAGGTACATTAATTGATAAAGAACATCATGATTTATTTAAGAAATTATCTAAAGATGGTCAATTAGATATAGGTAAAAAAATCAATTTAATTGAAAAACCATCAACAATGCTTTTTGGTGATAATGTTTTCACTGAGTTTGAAAAGGTTAAAATTTATTTATCAAATGATAATTTAGATGATAAGGAAGTTACTAATATCATTGGGGTTTCAACTGAATGTAAATCTGATCAATTAACTGTTCCTGATTTATTAGCAATTATTTCATATGTTTTAAACTTAAATGAAGATATTGGAGAATTTGATGATATTGATCATTTAGGAAACAAACGTCTTAAATTAATTAATGAATTGTTAAGATCAAAAGCAAGTTTAGCAATGATTAGAATTGAAAAATTTATTAAAGAAAAACTTGCAATTATTGATGGTACTGTTAATGCAAATATCGAAGATCCAACTGCTGATCAGAAAAAAGCTGTTACTGTTAGACAAGTAATTAATACAAAATCATTTCAATTGGTAATGAAAGATTTCTTCAATTCACATCAACTAACGCAATTTATTGATCAACAAAACCCACTTTCTGAATTAACAAATAAACGTCGTATTTCAGCAATGGGTCCTGGTGGTATTTCAAGAGAAGACCCAAACCTAGATATTCGTGACGTTCACTATTCTCATTATGGTCGTATTTGTCCAATTGAAACTCCTGAAGGGATGAATATTGGTTTAGTTATGTCATTGGCATCATTTGCAAAAATTGATGAATATGGTTTTATTCTAACTCCATATAGAAAAGTTGAAAATGGTGTTATTTTAGACGATTCAAAAGAGGAAAATATTCGTTGAATGAAAGCAGCTCAAGATGATGAATACATTATTAGTGAATCAAATGTTAAGGTTGATGAAAATAACAAGATTATTCAAGATTCAGTAGTTGCAAGATTCCGTGGAACATCAGATGTGTTTTCACCAAAAGAAATTAACTATATTGATGTTTTACCAAGACAAGTTGTTTCAATTGCAGCAAGTGCTATTCCTTTCCTAGAAAATAACGATGCTAACCGGGCATTGATGGGTTCAAACATGCAACGTCAAGCTACACCATTAATTAAACCTTACTCACCAATTGTAGGAACTGGGTCAGAATATAATATTGCTCACGACTCTGGATTGGCTGTTGTAGCAAAAGATGATGGAGTTGTTGTTGATGTTGATTCATCAAGTATTACTATTAAATCAGATAAAACAAATAAAACTGAAACAATTAAATTAACTAAATTCCAAAAAACTAATCAAAACACTTGTAATAATCAAATTCCTATAGTTGAAATAGGTGAAAAATTTAAAGAAGGTGATGTTCTTTGTGATGGTCCAGCTATGAAAAATGGAGAACTTGCTTTAGGACAAAATGTGTTAGTTGGTTTTACAACATGAAGTGGTTATAACTTTGAAGATGCTATTATTCTTTCAGAACGTTTAGTTAAAGATGATGTTTATACTTCATTGACAATTGACGAGTATGTTGTTAAATGTTTAGTTACTAAAAATGGTGATGAAGAAATTACTCGTGAAATTCCAAACACATCAGAAGAATCTAAAAAATATTTGAATGAAGATGGAATTATTATGGTTGGTGCTGAAGTTAAGGAAGGAGATATTCTTGTTGGTAAGGTAACTCCAAAAGGTCATGTTGATTTGAGTCCTGAAGAAAAATTACTTCAAGCAATCTTTGGTGAAAAAACTAAATCAATTAAGGATTCATCATTGAGAGTACCACACTCAGGTGAAGGTATTGTTGCAGCTATAAAAAGATTCAAAAACATTGATGACGATTTAGGTGATGATGTAATTGAAGTAGTTAAAATTTATGTTGTACAAAAACGTAAAATTCAAATTGGTGATAAAATGGCAGGTCGTCATGGAAACAAAGGTATTGTTTCAAAAATTGTTCCAATTGAAGATATGCCACATTTAAAAGATGGTACTCCACTTGATGTTATGTTAAATCCACTTGGGGTTCCTTCACGTATGAACATAGGTCAAATTTTAGAAATTCACTTAGGTTTATCAGCTAGAGAAATAGCTAAAAAAGAATTGATTAAATTAGCAATGAATGAAACTGATCATAAACCAATGATGAAATTATTCTCACTAAAAGAAACTATTGCTAAAAAACTATACAAAGCAACTAATGATTACATTAAAAATGAAAATATTTCAAATGTAAATGAAGCACTTGAAAAAATTAAATCAATAGATATTGAAATTATCTTAAGACAACTTGGTTTAAATTATGATGATATAGGATATAAAGTTTCTACACCAGTATTTGCTGGATGTACTACTGAAGATTTACAAAAAACAATGATTGAGGCAGGAATTGATCCAATTAAAACAAAAGGGAAATTCGAATTAATTGATGGTCGTACAGGTGAAGCATTTGATGGTCCTATTTCAATTGGTATCATGTATATGCTAAAACTTGATCATATGGTTGATGACAAAATTCACTCAAGAGCAGTTGGTCCATATTCAAAAATTACTCAACAACCACTTGGAGGAAAATCTCAAAATGGTGGTCAAAGATTTGGGGAAATGGAAGTTTGAGCGCTTGAAGCTTATGGTGCCGCTCACAACTTACGTGAAATTCTTACAATCAAATCAGATGATGTAAAAGGACGTAACAGAACATATAGTTCAATTATTAAAGGAAGAGATATTCCAACAGGTTCACTTCCAGAATCATTTAAATTACTAGTTAAACAATTACAAGGTTTATGTTTAGCTACATATGTTCTAGATAAAAATGGAAATGAACAAGATACTGATGAATACATTAAACACGAAAATTTAGTTCTAAGTAATGAATATGATACAGATACATTAGAAGCTTTAAGTCATTATGAAGATGATGAAAGAAGTGCAAATGACATGGGATTTAGTAGACCTGTTAGTTCATTTGATGATGAAGAGTAATAGAGAGGTAGTGAATTATGGCAGCAAAGAAAAAAAATAATAAAATTGTTGGTAAAATTGCAGGATTAAAAATAGGTATTGCAAGTCCTGAACAAATTAGAGAATGATCATATGGTGAAATTACTAAGTCTGAAACCATCAACTATAAATCATTAAAACCAGAAAAAGATGGTTTATTTAATGAAGTAGTATTTGGTCCTGTAAAAGATTATGAGTGTTCATGTGGTAAGTATAAAAAAGTTAAATACCGTGGTAAAACTTGTGAGAATTGTGGTGTTGAAATTACAGAATCAATTGTTCGTCGTGAAAGAATTGGACATATTGAATTAGCAGCTCCTGTTGCTCATATTTGAATGACTAAGGAATTACCAAGACCTTCAAAAATTTCTTTATTACTTGATATTCCATATAAAGAAGTTGAGCAAGTGCTTTATTTTGTAAATTATATTGTTTTAGATGAAGGACAATATGCAGGTAGTGAAAAACCAATTTTTAAGAAAAAAGAAATTATTGACTGTGTATCTGATAAGAATTCACGTTCATCAAGAACTAAAATTAGAAAAATTCTAAGAGAAATTGGTGATGAACTAAAAGAAGCTTCAGGAAATAGTAAAAAATATGATTTAGAAATTAAAAAAGCAAGAATTTATCGTGAAAGATTAAGAGATTCAAATTTACCTTTCTCAATTGATGAAATTTTTAGATTCATTACAAAACATAAAGGAATGAAATTTGGAATTGGAGCTGAAGCAATTAAGACATTATTAAAAGAAATCGATCTTGAAAAAGAAGATATTTCAATTAATAAACAACTAACAATGCTTAAGGATGATGAAAACCAATTAAATTCAATTCAAATTGAAAAGAAATTACTAAGACGTCTTGAAGTTATTAAATGATTAAAGAATTCAGGTAATAAACCAGAATGAATGATCTTAAATGTATTACCTGTTACTCCTCCAGATACTAGACCAATTATCCAACTAGATGGTGGTAGATTTACAACAAGTGATATCAACAATCTATATCGTAAAATAATTATTAGAAATGAACGTCTTAAAAAGATGATTGAAATTGATGCACCTACAATCATTTTAAATAATGAAAAACGTATGTTACAAGAAGCTGTTGATGCATTATTTGATAATTCGTCTAAGAAGAAACCAATTGTTGGAAAAGATAAACGTGCTCTTAAATCCTTAGCTAACTCACTTAAAGGTAAACAAGGTTTATTTAGACAAAACTTACTTGGTAAGAGAGTTGATTATTCTGGTCGTTCAGTTATCGTTATTGGACCTGAATTGAAAATGTATGAAGCAGGTATTCCTTCAACAATGATTCTAAAATTATTTAAACCATTCATTATTCATGAATTAATCAAAAAATATGATGAATATGGTTTAGAATGTATTCCAATTGCTGCAAATATTAGAATCGCAGAAGAAATGATTAATAACCAAGATAATGTTATTTGACCTATTGTTCACAAAGTTATTAAAGAACGTCCAGTTATTCTTAACCGGGCACCAACTCTTCACCGTTTAGGGATTCAAGCATTTGAACCTAAAATTGTTGATGGTAAAGCTATTAGACTTCACCCATTAGTTACAACAGCTTTTAACGCTGACTTTGATGGTGACCAAATGGCTGTTCATGTACCTTTATCAAAAGAAGCTGTTGCTGAAGCAAGATCTATACTATTGGCTTCATGACATGTTTTAGGACCAAAAGATGGTAAACCAATTATTACTCCAACTCAAGATATGGTGTTAGGTATTTATTATTTATCAATGGAAGATAAAGAAAAAGGAGAACAAGGTTTAATTTTCTCAGATATTAATGAAGTTAAACTTGCTTTATCACAAAACAAAATTCATATTCATACAATTGTAGGAATTTCAACAAATGCTTTTGAAAATAAGAAATTTAATAAACAAGGGATTTTAATTACTACGGCTGGTAAATTAATCTTAAATGAAGTATTACCTGAAGACTTCCCTTACATTAATAATCCAAATACAAAATTAGAACTTGAAATTGTTGAACCAGGTAATGATGTTAGAAAGGCAATGCAAGAACATACAATTGTAAAACCTTTCTCTAAAAAAATCCTTTCAAACATTGTTGATATTTTATATAAAAATTATCCACTTGAAATTGTTCCAGAAACAATGGATAAAATTAAATATTTAGGTTTCCACTATTCTATGGTATCAGCTACAACTATTAGTGCATTTGATGTGCCTAGATATGATAAGAAATATGAATATTTTAAAGAAGCTGAAGAAAAAGTAATGAAACTAAAACAACAATACAAAAAAGGTTTATTAACAAATGATGAAAGATATCAAAAAGTTATTAAATTGTGAACAGCTGTAAAAGATAAAGTTACAGATGATATTAAAGAAATTGTAGAATCTCCTGAATATGAAAAAAATTCAATTGTTATTATGGCCGATTCAGGAGCACGGGGTAATATTTCAAACTTTACTCAATTAGCAGGGATGCGGGGATTAATGTCTAAATCATATAACTATGATCAAAAACGTAAATCTAAAATTATTCGTGATACTATTGAAATCCCAATTAAGCATTCATTTATTGAAGGGCTTTCAATTTCTGAATTCTTCAACTCTTCATATGGTGCACGTAAAGGTATGACCGATACAGCTATGAAAACATCTAAATCAGGTTATATGACTCGTAAACTTGTTGACGTTACACAAGAAATTGTTATTAACCAAGAAGATTGTTGTACTAAATCAGGTTTAGAAGTTCGTGCATTAAGAAACAATAGAGAAAACTCATTAATTGAACCTTTATCAGAAAGAATTCAAAATCGTTTTGCATTAAATGATATTGTTGACCCTAAAACAAATAAAGTAATTGTTCAAGCAAATGAATTAATTACACCTGAATTAGCTCTTGAAATTGAAAATTTAGGAATTACTAGTGTAGTGGTAAGATCTCCTATTCATTGTGCAAATGAATATGGTATTTGTCAAAAATGTTTTGGTATTGACTTATCAACTAATAAAATAGTTGAACCAGGAACTGCTATTGGAGTTATTGCAGCTCAATCAATTGGTGAACCTGGTACACAATTAACCATGAGAACTTTCCATACTGGTGGGGTTGCAGGTGGTTCAAACATTACTCAAGGATTTGAACGTTTAAAACAATTATTTGATGTAGTTAGTCCAAAAAGCTGAGAAAAGGCTATTATTTCAGAAATAGATGGTACTGTGCTTGAAGAACCATCTAGCAAAAATGATTATCATATAGTAATTGGAAATGATGTTGATAAACGTCAATACAAAATTACATATGAACAAAACCCGGTAGTTAAAAAAGGTCAAAAAATTGCAGCAGGTCAAAAAATTATTGAAGGTTTAATTGATATTCAAGAATTACTAAAAGTTGCAGGTATTGAATCTGTAAGACACTACTTTATTAAAGAAGTTCAAAAAATTTATCGTTTACAAGGGATTGATATTGCTGATAAATATGTAGAAATTATTATTAAACAATTAACAAATAAAATTAGAATATCATCACCTAATGATTCAAGATTCTTTGTTGGTGAATTAATTGATATTCATGAATTTAGACAAGAAACAAAACGTTTAATAAAAGAAGGAAAAACTCCACCATTTGGTACTTACCAAGTGTTTGGTTTAGGTGAAGCTCCTGGAAAATCAAGTTCATTCTTATCAGCAGCATCATTCCAAGATACTAAAAAGATTTTAACTAATGCTGCATCAAGAGGTCAAATCGATTGATTACGTGGAGTTAAAGAAAATGTTATTTTAGGGAATCTAATTCCAGCTGGTACAGGTTTAAAAAATTCACGTGATATTATTGATGAAGGTAAGAAAATGAAGAAAATGGAATACTAAAAATTAGAGTTTAATAAATAAAAAGTAGTCATTATGGCTACTTTTTATTTATTAATATTCTATTAATTTAAATATTAACTAATTTAATATTTTTGTTGTTTTAGCTTTTTGATTTTTTAGTAATTCTTTTATCTTTTTTAATTTAACTCTCATATTATCATGCTCCAACTTTATTTTTTTAAATTTTAATTTAAGCTCATCATTAGCGACAACATCATCTAGAACTTTGAATGTTAAAGATTTAGCTAGATAAATTACATCATTAATTAATTTCTCTATGTAGTCAAATTTTCTTTGTACTTTATCACTTTTGAAATTGTTTTCATTAATCATTGATGACAAATTTTTATTGATAAATTCAAATTCTTGAATCATTAAGTCTAATGTTAAATTTGTGTTGTTAATAATAAATTCATGCATTATATTTCTCCCTTCAATTTATTACTAACCAATTTTTTTAAAAAATATCCTTTTTTATTAATTTTTTTCATAAATGTAAAATTTTTAATTTTAATAAGCTAAAAAGTTAATCATTATTATTTTGGTAAAATAAATATAGATTTATGGCATTATGAATTATTTTTGTACCCCTAATATTATTTATAAATAGTTTTCTTTTAGGAAAAGTATATAAACGTTTTAATCACCAATTAAATTCATATTTAACAACGTTATTAGGTTTTTTTAGTTTTTTTGGAACATTATCATTAATTTTTGCTGTGCTTATTTTATTTAATATTACACTACAAATACTTTTTTATATTTTTCTTATATTTCAAATCATTTTAGTTATTATCTATATTTTTAATTGGCGCTGGTCATTTATTACTTACAACATTAATTTTAAAAAAATAGGATTTTTATTTTTTTTAATTCTTATTTGTTTTTTAGCATATGTTTTATCAAGAAATTTTAATAGTGATCATATTGATTGATACTTAAGTGATGGAATTAATTTTAAGTCATATTATTTAAAAAGTTTTTTTAATATAGAACCACAAAACATTTATATTTTTAGATTTGGAACAAATTATTTAGATAATAATTTTATTTATGTTGTTTATTCAGTTATTGTTTATTTATTTAACGTTAGTATTAATGACCTTGAGTTATTTTATACTATTATAAATTGTTCAATAATGTTTTTTTGTTTATCACTAATTATTGTACATCTATCAAGATATTTAGATGAAAAGAAATCTTTATGAATAATTTTTCTAAGTTCTTCTGTGATCTTTATGATAGCTATAATATCATTTTGAATGCAATCATTATTTTGAATTAGTGTTTTTAGTTTATCATTAATAGTGATTCATACATCAAAGCAAAATGAAATTAATTCACAAGCAAGTATTAGTATTATCAATTTTATTGTTGCTAGTGGAGTTTTTTTTAATATTCAATTTTTATTAATAGCAATTACTATTAATCTTATTCAATTATTTATTTCATATAAAACAAGAAAAGTTAATGCTACTGACTATAATGTTTTAATGTTGTTTTCCACTTTATTATATACAGGATTAATCTTTGATAATAGTAAGTATATTAGTTTTATTTTAATTATTAGTATATTAGTGTTTTATTCATTTTACATCTTTTATAAATCGTCAACTACAGCTTCAAGAATTAATCAAAAAATTGATCATTTTTTATATAAAAACATTAATTTAATTAGTATTATCTTTTTGATATTAATCCTTATATTATCTGTTGCATTATTTTTAAGTACAAAAAATTTCCAAATTTTTGTTGACCCTTGAGTTATTGCAATTTTATCTACAAATTCCGATTCAATTGTTATGAGTTGGGTTGTTAATGTATTTTTTTGAATGACAAATATAATTTTGCTTTTATTTGTTCTTTTTAGTAATAGTTTGGTTAGGTTTAAAAAAATATCATATAGTTATTATCCAGAAACCGATTTATCAATGATGATTTTTATAGCTTTCTGAAATCCTATTTCAATTAATTTATTCAGTTCAATTAATAATGTTGATTTTATTTATATGCAACCTGATTTTCAAGTTTTATTTTTTATTATTTTATGTGCATTGATTATTAATCAATTTAAAAAAATAAAAATTAATAATATATGAAGTCCTATCATTCATGGAGCATGGTTTTTAACTTCTTCTATTATAATAATTACAAGTATTAACTTGGGGGTTATTAATGGATAATAATATTAAATTGAGAATTAAACAATTAACAGATAATCTTAATCAATGAAATTATGAATATTATGCTCAAAATAATCCATCAGTTGATGATGCAGTTTATGATAATTGCTTAAGAGAATTAAAGGAACTTGAAGATCAATATCCAGAATATAAAGCTGCTGATTCACCAACACAACGAGTTGGTGGTTATATTAGTGAAAAATTTGAAAAAATTAAGCATTTAAATCCAATGTTATCATTAGATAATATTTTTGATTATCAGGGTTTAGTAAAATTTAATAAAACTATATCAGAATCAATATCTGATAATTCTTTTAATTATGTTATTGAACCAAAGATTGATGGATTATCAATTTCAGTTATATATGAAAATTCAAAATTAAAATATGCTTGTACTAGAGGCGATGGTGTTACTGGTGAAATTGTAACCCCAAATGTTTTAACCATAAAGGATATCCCCATTTATATATCTGAGAAATATAAAGATCAAATAATTGAAGTTAGGGGAGAAATATATATTTCTAAAAAAGATTTTGAACTATTAAACAATGGTTTGGATAAAAAATTTGCAAATCCAAGAAATGCTGCATCAGGAAGCTTAAGAAATCTTGATTCATCAATTACAGCATCAAGAAATTTAAAAGCTTTTATGTACAATATTCCAGAAGCGACTAAAATTGGTTTAAATAATCAATCAGAAGTTATTGAATGGTTAAAACAAAATAAATTTAAAACCTCTGAACTTATTAAACAGGTAAGTAATGTAGATGAAGCCTGAAATTATATCAATGAGATTGCAAACATTAGAAATAACCTTGAATATGATATTGATGGTATAGTTATTAAATTAAATCAAATTAATCAATATGATAATGTGGGCTTTACATCAAAATTTCCAAAATGAGCAATAGCTTATAAGTTTCCAGCTGAAATTGCTACTACTAAATTATTAGATATTTTTGTTGATGTTGGTAGAACAGGAAAAATTACTTATACTGCAAAACTTGAACCTGTTAAATTAAGTGGATCAATGATTAGTGCTGCAACACTGCATAATTATGATTTCATTAAAGATAAAAATATTAAAATAAATTCATATGTAAAAATTTATAAAGCTGGAGAAATTATTCCATATGTGTTTGATATTGATCCAAATAAGTCAAATCAAAATGAATTAATTAATTTTGAAAAACCAGAATATTGTCCATACTGCAAATCAAAATTAGTTCAAGAAGCTGAAATTGTTGATTTATTTTGTGTAAATGAGCAATGTGATCAAAAAATCAAAAGACAAATTGAATACTTTGTTAGCAGAGATGTGATGAATATTGATGGTATATCATATGCAATAATAGAAAAGTTATATGATAATAAATTAATAAGTAATGAATGAGATTTATATGAATTAATTAATAAAAAAGAATTAATTATTAATATGGATTTAAAAATTAAAGATAAAATGTATGAAAACATTATTCAATCTATTTCAAAATCAAAAAATAATTCACTAGAACGTTTAATATCTAGTTTAGCAATTAAAAATATTGGAAGTAATACAGCTAAAATAATTGCAAAGCATTTTAAAACATATGAAGCTTTTATGCAGGCAAATTATGAACAATTATTATCAATCAATATTATTGGAGAAAAAACAGCTAATGAAATTATTGCTTTTTTTAAAAGTGATCGAGCAAAATACATTTATGAAAAAATTAATTATTATCAAATTAATAAAGCTTTTATTCCAGAAAAATTCAGCAATTATGATTTATATCAAGCAAATTCCTTATTAGAAAAAAATCAAATTTATAAAAATAAAAACTTTGTTATTACTGGAACTTTTTCAATAAATAGAAATTTAATTAAACAAATCCTTGAAGAGATCTATGAGTGTAAAGTAACTAATAGTGTCACTAAAAAAACAGATTTTTTATTAGCAGGTAGTGATGGTGGATCAAAATTAGAAAAAGCTAAACTATTAAATATAACAATTATCGAAGAGGAGTTTTGACAATAAAATGTTAACTTCTGGAATTATTTCTTTGTTGTTAGTTTTATTTTCTTCAATAGCAATTCTTTTATTTAAAAAACAAATAAAAAAGTATAGTTTTAAATATCCTTTTATTATTCATCTTATTAGCATTTTTTGTTTATTATATTTTCTTATTGCTAGATATATTCCCGATCTTATCGATTTAATTAAATATCAAAATACAAATAATAACTTAAATGAATATGAAAATTATTTAAAAGCTGTATATTTATCTAAAGCTTTATTGTTAGATGCTTGTCCTTTTATTGCAATGTTTCTCCCTTTATTAATAATTTTTAATAAACAAATGGATATTGCTAAACATTTAGCTCCACTTGGTATTATTGGATCTTGTGTTACTATTTTTGGACAAGTGATATGAGATGACATTGCAATGAATGATTATTTGAAATACTTATTTATAGGTATGGTTCCAAATAGATTATATTTTATGATGCATTGATTAAGTTTATTATTATCATTGTATGTTTTAATATTGTCTAAACATTTTAATTTGAAAGATTTAATTTTTACTTTTGCTTTTTATATTATTTGGTTTGTTTATATGGTTATTTTGGTTTTAAGTTTTGATATTAAATATAATGCAACAGGTTTAGTTGCAAATGATTGATTGGATCCAATATATGGTGAATATTATAAGGTCTATACTTTTTGAAAATTACCATATCCAATTATTACTCTTTTTTGATATGTCATTGCCATTATTGTGAATTACATAATCATTTCAATTAAAAATTTTAAAGTAATAAAAGAATTTCTCATTAAACATAGAAATAAACAAAAAAAACTTATTGAAAATAATTAAATTAATTAGTAATTATTTATAACAGAATGATAGAACTTATAAAAATAACAATTTCCATTTTTTTATATTAATGTGTTATTATTAAGATAACTTATTGTTTATGAGTCTCATAGACAATAAAAGGAGAAAAGGTATGAAAAAATGAAAAATGAAAAGTATGCTAATTTCATTAATTGGTATTGTTAGTTTAGTACCTATAACTAGTTTATTAGTTGTATCTTGTAGTAATAATAAAACTCAAACACCTTCAAATAACCAAGAACAGCCATCTGCACCAAGTACTCCAAGTGTTACACAAGATTTAGATATTGCTGGAGGATCATTTAATAATTTAAATGTTGACAAATGTTCTTCTACAATTCAATTATTGAATTTAAATAATAATACAGTATTAAGTAGATTAGATAGTAATAATTTAACTCAACAATTAAGAACTCATCAAGGATATGAAAACATGAGTATAAATATTCTTGATGGAAGTAGTGAAAAAACAGGAATTTTGAGACTTAGATTATCTGGTAGATATTACAACAACAATTATAATGAAGAAATAAATGTAAGAGGATTCAACAGAATTAATAGCAATAGCTTTAGAGTTATTGATCTTGAAATTAATGAAAGAAACTATTTTGATAATCAATTTCCCATCAAAGAAGCTTCTACATTAAGTATTCCTAATGATTTAAATAAACGTAAAAGTATTATTAGTAATGCTCAATTTGAAATTAATAATAATTTCTACTCTTTTGATGAGATGTGCTCTAGATATGAATTAAAAAATATTAATTTAGAATTAGAACATAATGATTTAAATTTTAATTTTGAATTTAGTACAAAATTTAAAGTCTATAATAATGGGACATGAATTACTGATAACCAACAAGATGCATTAAACCAATGACCAACATATAGTGTAAAATTATTGACATTAAATGATTTAATGAAATTTATGCTTAATGAATTTACACTTAATACAGAATCAATCAAAGGATTTTATCCTTCATATTTTAAAGGTTTATTTGATTATAGTGTTGGATTAAAGGCTGATAGAACAAATTTGATAAGACATTTAAATTTCCAAAGTATTATTGATAAATATAAAAATGTGTACTTTAACCAACTTAATATATATCCTGAAATTGATATTAGTAGTGAATCTAGAATGCAAGCAAATGATTTTAATGGAACATTATCTTTTGATGTTAATTTAGTTAACCATGATGCATTTCAAATTGATCGATCAATAACTAGAAATTTTACTTCTAATAGTATGAAAACTATTACATCATATTTGGAAACAAAGAAGGATACTATTAATTCAATTATTATTAATGATGATGATAATTCATCTATGGCAAAACAAATAAAAAGAATTTACAATCAAGAAATATTAAATGCTTTTATTGAATCAAAAGAACAAGAAATTCAGTTAGATCCAAACCACCTTTCTATGTATTTGAATAACCAGTGAATTTCTATATTTAATATAGAGGCAGCAAATAATAATGAAGACACTTATATTCAAAAAATTGATTCACTTAAAAAAAGTTATGGATTGTCATTATTCGGTGAATATTTGAATGAATTTGGATATTTAGAAAATCAAAGTAATAAAAAACCAAATTTTGATTTAAATACAGGTTTATTTACAACCAATGATGGTAACCAATTCTATATAGCAAATGCATCATTTGTGTTTGAACAAGATAAATTAAATACAATATTAAAAATGGAATCAAATACTAATGTTGTTAGAATTGAATTTAAAGCTAAAATTAATTACAGTCTTTTAGATCAAGAGTTTTCTCAGGAAACAAATTTTAGCTTGACAATAACTAGAAGTTCTATTGTTGGGAGATAATAGAAATTGTTGTAACTATTTGATTAAAATATAATTAATTTACAAAAAATATTAGATACATAAATGGAAATGTAGCAATTTTGTAAAAACTCAAATTAGATCTACATTACCTTTTATGCTGTGAAAGATTTTACTTTGATTTAATTCATTCATTCATTTGTTTTCTTGAATATCAGTAACTAAAACACAACTATTTTTAAATTCTTTAATAATTCCATTAACTGAAATAAAATCTTTTTTGTCTTCTCATATTTTATAAAATATATAAGATAATCCTGTTTCTTAAAATACATTCTTATCATTAGAAAGATGAACTTATTTTTTTTATTTGAACTTAAAGTAAATTTATTTTTTACTTTCATATTTTAGAACTTCTTTTAGTAGAATAATATACTACTTTTATTTTTTAAATCAATACATTCCTTTTTAATTTTTATCATTTTTTACTTCTTTTCCTTTTTAATGTTTTTTATTCATACTTTTGGCCCCTTTTTATCCTTTTACTCATCTATATATTAATTTGGGGATTTCATAAATTTTTAAAAATTATTTCCTATAATATTGAAAAAATAGTAAGTATAAAATTATCTAATATGATAATATATAGTTTATTAGTATAAAATATTATTTATGTAATTTAATTTAATATAATTAGGTGTACTATGAAATTAGTAATTATAGGAACAGGTGGGCTGTCTAAATCAATAAGCTCATCTTCAAAAAAAGTTTTTGGTTATATAGATGAGTTTAAAAATGATAAAACTATCTTATATAACTATATTGATGATAGTAATGTAAAAAAATTAAAAAACAAATCATTTATTGTTGCAATCGGAAATAATAAAAATAGATTAAAATGATTTAAAATTCTTGAACAATATAGTTTAAAAATAACAAATGTTATTGATAAAACATCAAACATTGATAAATCTGTTAAGATTGGTAAAGGTAATTTTATAGGAAAAAATGTAGTAATCAACACAAATTCTACTATTGGGCATAATTGTATATTAAATAGTGGAGTAATAATAGAACACTCTGCAATAATTGGAAATAATGTAAATATCTCTCCTGGTGCAGTGTTAAATGGAGATGTAAAAATAGGAGATGATACATGAATTGGCTCTAATTCAACTATATTTGGTCAAGTGAATATAGGAAAAAATTGTATAATAGGTGCAGGCTCAATTATTAGAAAAGATGTTCCAGATAATTATGTAGTTGTAGGGAAAGGAGAGTTTTTAAAATATAATGAAAAATAATGATGTGAAAATTATTGCTGAAATTGGATGTAATCATAATGGTAATTATAAAATTGCTAAAGAAATGGTGGACTATTTAATATCAATTAATGTAGATTGCATAAAGTTCCAAATTTTTAATTCCAATGCTCTTATTTCTAAATTTGCTCCAAAAGCAGTTTATCAAATTAAAAGTACTGGTAGTAATGAATCACAATTAGAAATGACCAAAAAATTAGAATTAACACATAAAGAATATTTATCTTTATTATCATATATAAAAAATAAAGATAGATCTATTGAAGTTTTTGCAACGCCTTTTGATATTGAATCAATTAATTTTCTTAAAAAATGTAAACAAAAAATATGAAAAATACCATCAGGTGAAATAACTAATTTTCCATACATTAATGAATTATCAAAGATAAACAATAAGGATAATATATTTTTGTTATCAACAGGAATGGCTACAATAGATGAAATTCAAAATTGCTTAAAATTACTACAATCAAACGGCATTACAAAAAAACAAATAGTAATATTTCATTGTAATACAGAATATCCTACACCTTATAAAGATGTTAATTTAAACGTTTTTAATCAATTTAAACGAATTTTTAAAGGATATAATTTTGGATTTAGTGATCATTCATCTAATATTTATGCTGCATTAGCGTCAATCCCATATGGTGTTAAATATATTGAGAAGCATTTTACACTAAATAAATCATTTCCAGGTCCAGATCATCTTGCATCTTTGGATAAAAAAGAATTTAAAGAACTTGTATATGGCACTAAAGCAGTAGTTGAATCTCTTGGAAAATCTTATAAAAAACCAACTAATTCAGAAAAGAAAAATATTTATATTGCTAGAAAATCAATTGTTGCAAAGACCAACATTAAAAAAGGTGAAATTTTTACAGAAAAAAACATTACTACAAAAAGACCTGGAAATGGTATATCTGCATGATATTGAAATAATATACTTGGTATGAAGGCCGAAAAAGATTTTTTTGAAGATGAACTGATTAAGGTTAAAAAATGAAAAAAATAGCTATTATCACTGCAAGATCGGGTTCAAAAGGATTAAAAAATAAAAATATGTTATTTTTAATAAATAAACCTATTTTATTCTATACCATTGAAGCAGCTATAAAATCTAAATGTTTTGATGAAATAATATTATCAACTGATTCAATAGAGTATATAAAAAATTGTCAGAAATATTTCAATATCACTTATCTAAAAAGAGATAAAAAATTAGCAACTGATAAGGCGACATCATATGAAGTTATATCTAATATATTAAATAATCATAAAACAATATCTAAAAATGACATATTTTGTTTATTGCAACCTACTTCTCCATTAAGAAATGAAAAACATATAAAAGATTGTTTTAAACATTACAAAAAAAATTTTTTAGTCTCTGTTTCTAAATTTGAAAAATCATCATCACTAATATTTAAAAATAAAGATAATAAATTAGATATTAATATTAATTTATCTACATATAGAAGACAAGATCAATTACAAGAATTTATTCCAAATGGAGCCATTTATATTTCAAAAGTTTCAGATTATTTAAAATACAAAACTTTTTTTGTAAAGAATAAAACTATTTTTTTTATTATGGATAAATGATCATCAATTGATGTTGATACTATTGATGATTTTAATATTGCTTTATGATATCTTAGAAATAAACAAAACAAATTAGATTTAAATTGTTATGATTATTTATTTAACAAAACAAAATTTAATGAATCAATACTATTGGGAGATTCTTTATCATTTAATTTTAAAAATCTTAATTTTAAAAACTTAGGTATCCCTGGAATATCATCTAGCGAATACTTAGATTTACTGAAAAAGAATAAAGTTCACATTAGATGTAAAAATCTATACATTTGACTAGGCACAAATGATCTAATAAAAGACAAAAAAATAAAGCTTTTAGAGAATATTAAAGAAATTATAAAATATTTTAACTTTAATAATTTTTATATTATTGAAATCCCATTTACACTATATAGAAATGATAGAAAT
>CASESV010000012.1 GCA_949290735.1 uncultured Mycoplasmataceae bacterium | reverse complement strand
AAACTGTAATTATCAATTCAGCACTTCCAGTTCACGAACTTCAGATAAGTGATATTAACTTACGAATTACAGATACAAGTGTAGCAGGACAAGTAACTGCAACTGTAGAACTTAGCAAATATATCAATGCAAATGGACAATATATTACTAGTGGTACTCCACTTAGCCAAACTGTAGTATTTAAAGGATTTAATAACAAACAAACAACTGCTATAACTGCTACTATTGCAGCTGATGCTACTATAAATACATATACAGCTTATCAAATAACTGAAGATCAAATTAAACAATTTGTAGCTAATAAAAAATCTGATTTATGAAACAATTTACCTGAATCAGGATTTACAAAAGACAATGTTGTGATTGTTGGGAATCCTACTCCATCAACTGGAACTAATGATACACAACTTGTTGTAAAAGTAAAAATCCCAGCATATGTAAGTGGATCTATTGTTCAAACAAGCGATTCAAATTGTCCAGAATGAACAATAACAATTACTGGTTTTGCTAAAAAAGAAAATACTGAAATAGCAAAAAATACTATTAGTGCTAGTGGTGAATTAGCAAAATTATGACCTAGTTCAAACAATCTTACAACTAATACAATTAAAACTTGATTAACAAGTGATAATAGTGCTAAATTAAATGAAGTGTTCTCTAATTTACCTGATGGAGTAGTTGCAACTGATATAGAACTTGATGCAACTTTTGGTACTAATGGTATTGAAATTATTGATGCAACTTCTATCAAAGTAAAATTAACATTAAATAAAGCTTGAAAAAATAACGTTATTGTTGCTTTTGATACTCCAGTTGAATTAACTATTAACACGTTAGTAGATGCTACAACTAATGTAGAATCTAGCATTCCAGTTGATGGTGATTTAGCAACTAAAAATGTTAATGAAGTGCAACCAGAAGCATTATTAACATGATTCAAAGCTAATTATCAAGCTAATGATTTAATTAAAAATTTAGATAAATTTAATAGTTTTGCTGCAAGTAATATAATCAAAATTGAAATAACTGGCAAAAATGCATCACAAGGAACTATTAGTGCTAGTGTTTATTTAAATAAAATTATTCAAAATGGTAAAGAAGTGAGTAAAGAAGTGAGTTTCGGTGTAACATTCACTAACTTTAGTTTATTAAATGATTTAACTTGAAACGATTCAATAAGTGCAACTCGTTCAAGTATTGCATCTAAAAATCCATATGATTTATCTAAACAAGAAAATTATTCAACAATAAAAGCATTTATTGTAGAAAAACAAAATGAAATTTTTGAACACAATTCTACTTTTACTGCAGATAGTTTCAAAAACTTTAGTGCAAGTGTTGTTGATGGAACTACTATAAGAGTGTCATTCCAAGTTAGTGGAATTAAAGATGGTGTTGCTAATGATGCTATTGAAGTCGCATTCAATATTACAGACCTAACAAAACTTGGTGAAACAACTATTAATGGTGTTGATGTTTCAACATTAAATACAGCAACTGCTCAACAATTAGCTGGATTCTACATCGGAGATGTTAAAGATGGTTTACATAATGATGTATTTAAACAATTTATAATAGATGCAGCTAATGGTGCTATTACTTCTATCCCTGAAGGTTTAAGTGTTAATGATATTTCAAATATCGCATGAACAAAAGCTAGTGCCACTGAATTATCACTATCTGTAACATTAAGCAAATGATATAATGGAAATGGTGTTTTACAAGAAAGTTCTAAAACATTTACATCTGTTGGAAACTTTAGAGGGTTTAAAACTGACACAACTGAACTAAAAAATAATAATGGTTTAAATGCAACTGATTTAGGTCTAAATACTTTAGCTCCATATGAATTAGAAAACAAAAAAACAGAAATACAACAATACATCTATGCTAACTATCAAAATATCTTTAATAATTATGCACAAGGAAAAATGACTGATGCATCAAAAATTACTATTGTTAGTACAACACCTACAAGTAGTACTGAAGCGTCTGTTCAAATAACAATGCCTGGTTATGAAAGTGGTTGAGCAAATGATACAATGGCTTTTACCATCAAAATTACAAACTTACAAAATAAAGATACTGTATTTAAAGAAACAATTGATATTTCTTCAGATCCAACACTTAGTGCTTTAGGTGCAGAAGTTGTAACTGCTGAACAAATTAAAGCTTATATTGACAAAAACCAAGGAGTTATTTTTAAAGATGCAAACTCAACAGCTCCTACTGGTTATACTTTAGCAATAACTAAAAACAACTCTAATAATGCTGCTGGGTCAGTTGAGATTACAGTTTCTATTAATAAGTATGTTGAAAACGGTGCATTAAAAACTTCTCCAAATAAATCAGGAACTATTAATGTTGTTGGATTTAAAAATTCAAGTACAAATGTTAGACCACAAGTACAAGCATCTGGTATAGGTGCATCTGAAGCTCTAGATACAACTAAAGCACCATATGAAGTGATAAATGATAAAACTGCAATTCAATCATTTATTATTGCAAATCAAACAAGTATTTTTGATAACTTACCATCAACTTTAGACACAAGTAATACAACTGTAGGTGATGTAACTATTTCTGGACCAACTGAAATTACAGTTAATGTGACTATTCCAGCTGATACTGAAGGAACTACTAATAATAAAAAATTCACTTTTAAAATAACAGGATTTACTAATAAAGAGACTTCAATTATTAAAACAACTATAGCTGCAGCTGATGCTGGATGAGAAAATATTTCAGCTAATGACATAACAACAGCTAAAGTTAAAGATTATATTTGAAATAATAAAGAAACATTTATTAAAAATCCAATTAATAGTTTAGCTGAATCTGATATTGAAATCACTGAAGTAAGTAGAGATGCAACTAGTGGTCAAGCAATCTTTACATTAAAAGTTAAAAAGTATATTGGTGCAGATGGAACTGAAAAAACAACTGATCCACTTGAAAAACAAATTACTGTTTCAGGATTATTATCTTCTACTACATCATTAAAAGTAAGTGAAATTGATGCATCTAGTTTAAATAAAAAACCTTATGAAATAAATGAAGATATTATTAAAAACTTTATAGTTGATAACCAAAATGAACTAATTCAAAATCCAGCTAAAACTTTAACAACAGCTGATATTACTAATGTGCAAATTGTTAGTGATGATACTACTAGTACTTCAGTTAAAGTTAAATTTACTATTCCAGCTAATGAAAATGGAAGTGCACTACCTAATGGAAAAGAATTCACACTAACATTAACTAATTTATTAAATGGAGATACTACTAATCCAGTAGCTTCAGTTGCAGCTACAGGAACATTCGCTCAAAACTTAGCAAGTGATGTTGTGGCAAATTATACTAATTACGAAAATGATATTAAATCACTAATTTCAACTAATTCAAGTACATTATTTAAAAACTATTCAACTACTACTGTTCCAACAAGTGATATTACAGTTAAAACTGTAACAGCTGGTTCAACTAATACAAGTATTAATGTATCAATATCATTAGCAAATGGTTATAAAGATGGTAAAAAACAACAAGTTACATTTGACTTATCAATAACTAACTTTAAAGATCCATCTACTATTGGTAAAACAACATTAACTTTATCAAGTTTAAGTTATAGTGAAAGTGATTTTAGTACTATATTTAGTGGTTATTCAATTTATGGATGTGATTGATTAGAAGCTAAATATACAAGCTCTTCAACAGCTAAAGATCCATTAAATGATATGAAGAATTATTTAAACAATAATACTCAAAAATGTTTTAGTAACTTACCTGAAAGTTCATCAAATCCTGTAACAAGTGTAGAATTTAGCAACAATAAATCAGTTAATTCAATCATTCTTACTGTTAAATTTAATGGTTATACAGGTCAAGGTGCTACTATTGGTCAAATAACACATAACATAACATTAACTTTAAAAGAAACTCCAAGTTTCAATCAAATTATTTCACCATCAGATATTGATGAAAACGCATTTAATAATTGATTAAAAGAAAAAGGTGAATCATGACCAACTGATAAAGTGGTTGTTGCAAGTGAACTTGATAAATTTGTTAAATCAGTTGTTGCTAATAAAAATTTAACTCCAGGACAAAATATTCCAAACATTTACAGTCCAATTACTACCCAAATTGATCAATCAAAAATTTCTGTAGATAAAGATGGAAACATATCTTTATCTAGTGGAGCTATTGCTATTAATCCAAATACTGGTACTGATAAAATAACATCACAAGGTACAACTCTAAAAAATCCTAATGCATCAACAAATACACCTGATGATAATGGTTCTATATCAAAAGAAAATAACAGTCCTAATTGACTATGAATAGTTATTATTGCTGGTGCAGCTGCTCTTATTATTCTTCTTTTAGTATTAATTGGTATGTTTGCAAGATATAATAGAAAAAAAGATAATGTAGTTGATGATGATGATATCATTTGATATTAATCAATTAATTATAATTATATAAATATATAAAGAAAATAACTCCTAATTTTAGGAGTTTATTTTTTATTAATAAAAAAATTAGGATAATTTCTTTCAAAAATAACTAATTATTATATGAGTTTAAAATGAAAGGAATTAACTAATGAATAATACAAGTACTAATAAATCATTCTTTAATAAAATATGAAACAAATTTAAAAATAACTTGATGATTAGTTTTAAAACTGACCAACAAAACCAAAAACAAGAAGCATATAAGTTTGTAGACCAAGCATTTGACAATCAAGATAATTTATTTATAATGATTAGTAGTGGTTTGGAACCAAATAATACTAAGGGTAATAAAGTGAAATTAGATGAAAATAAAATTGCAGAAATAATTGTAAACACTGTTCAACCAATGCTTGATAGAGCTTTAGAACCAATAAAAAAAGATATATCTGAGCTTAAATCAGATGTTGCTGAACTTAAACAAGATGTAAAAATATTAAAAAGAGAAGCAATCAAACATGGTTGAGATCTTAGTCAAGATGAAGAATAAATAAAAAAATAAGTAAATTTCTTTCAAAAATAGCTAATTATTATATGAGTTTAAAAATGAAAGGAATTTAATAATGAAAAATACCAGTTCAAGTAAATCATTCTTTAATAAAATATGAAATAAATTCAAACATCACTTAATGATTAACTTTAAAACAAATGAACAAAACCAAAGAGATGAAGCTATAAAGTACGTTAATCAAGCATTTGACAATCAGGATAATTTATTTATAATGATTAGTAATGGTTTAAAACCAAATAATACTAAGGATAATAAAGTGAAATTAGACGAAAATAAAATTGCAGAAATAATTGTAAACACTGTTCAACCAATGCTTGACAGGGCTTTAGAACCTATTAACAAACGTTTAGATAATATTGAAAAAGATATTTCTGATATTAAAAAAAGATTAAGTATTATTGAAAGAGAAGCAACTAAACACGGTTGAGATCTTAGTCAAGATGATGAATAAATAAAAAAATTAGTAAATTTCTTTCAAAAATAACTAATTATTATATGAGTTTAAAAATGAAAGAAATTAACCAATGAATAATACCAGTTCTAATAAATCGTTTTTTAATAAAATATGAAATAAATTTAAAAATCATTTAATGATTAACTTTAAAACAAATGAAGCTAATCAAAGAAAACAAGCACATAGTTACGTTAATCAAGCATTTGACAATCAAGATAATTTATTTATAATGATTAGTAATGTTTAAAACCAAATAATACTAAGGGTAATAAAGTGAAATTAGATGAAAATAAAATAGCTGAAATAATTGTAGCAGTGGTTAAACCAATGATTGATCAGTCATTAAACGCTGCTTTAGAACCTATTAATAAACGTTTAGATAATATTGAAAAAGATATATCTGAACTAAAATGATATACTTATCAGTTAGTTGATCAAGCAAAAAAGCATGGATGAACTATTAAAGATAAAAAATAGTGAAATAAAAAAACGGGTCTCCCCGTTTTTTTGTGTTCTTTAAAGATAATTAATATTAATACTTTAAAATGCTAAAAACTTCGCTTTTAATATTTTTACGTCCATTTAATTTTTCAAGTTCAATTAAAAATAAACTACTAACAACATTAGCTTGCGACATTTTAACTAGTTTTTCAGCTGCATTGATTGTTCCACCAGTAGCTAATAAATCATCAATTAAACAAACATTTCAATTTGGTTTAATATCATCTTTTTGTACCTCAAGTGTACTTGAACCATATTCAAGCTCAAATTCTTGTCGATAAACTGGACGCGGAAGTTTATTTGGTTTTCTAACTAAAATAAAAGGTAAATTTAACTTAAGAGCTAATGGAACTCCAAAAAGATAACCTCTTGATTCAATTCCAACAATTGCATCAATTTTTTTATTCTTTAGATAATTAGCAAAAATATCAATCACCTCATTTACTAAATGTGGATTGCTAAATAAAGGAGTTACATCTCTAAAAACAACTCCTTTTTTTGGAAAATCATTAATAGCTAAAATCGTATTATTTAATTTTTTAATTATATCTTGCATATTTACACCTAACAGTTAATTCCAATAATTTTTTGTTCATTTTGTTCATCATATTCAACATGATGACTTTGGTTTTTTGATTTTACTAGTTCTTTGCTAAACTTATCTCTTAAAACAACAAATAAATATCATGTTTGAACAACTATTACATTATTGAAAATAAATAATCAAAGCAAACAAACAACTAATGTTAAGAATGTGAAAATCAAACTTAAAGAAACAAAAATCATTGATAAGATAGCAAACGTTAATAAAACTAAAATTATAAATAAATAGTTTGCATTAATTTTTGAAACAATATTATTAATTAATAATTTAAGATCATTTTTTTTGATTTGTAAACTTCTATCTCAACTTGATTTAATCGAACTTAAAACTGATGAAGAGAAAACAGTTACAAAAATAAAAATAAACATATAAATAGGTACTACTGTGATATCTATTGGAATAGCAACTAATGATGTTGATCCAACTAAAATAAAAATTGTAAGCACTTGAGTAATAGCAATTGGAATAATTGAAACAATATTTAAGCTTAACAATGATCAAATAGCACAGAACCCAATTGCTATTGCACTACAAATTAATGCGTTATTAATAATTTTAATTAGTGCTTCAGAAGTTAGAATAGTAACTAATGTATTAGTTTGTAATTCAACTAATAAATCAGATAGATTACTTGGATTTAAACTAGTAAGTTCATTAGATAGAATTGCTATTACATTATCTAACGAAATTTTATTTAGTGTATAAATAACTAATTGATTATCATAAACATATGAGTCAACAGTATTCACTTTTAAAAGATTAATTACTTCATTACGAGTTCAACCGAATTGATTAAAGTTATTAATAATGATAACATTTGATGAACTAAAATCAGTTGAAAAGAATGGACCAATTGTTAATAGTAATATAATCCCTATTAAAGCAATAATTATAAATGTAATAATACTTATATAATTATATTTTGCAAAAAAATTAACCTTATTAAATAATCAATACTTCTTTGCATTTTCAGCTTTAAAATCTTTAAAATTATTAAAAAGTTTATTAGAACTATATCAAGTAACTTTATCAAATTGTACAACATATACATAAAAGAGTAACAAGATATAATAAATAATTCCACTAAAAATAAATGATAGAAAAACAGAAACTACTAGTAGGGATCCAAAATTAATATTACTTGTTTTACCAAAAAATAAAAATGCTAGTGATGCAAGTATCCCCATTACATGAGTGTCTAGAGACATCTTTCAATACTTTTTAGTTGATTTTAAAATAGCAGCTCCTAATGTTGATCCTTCTGAAACCTCTTTTTTAACATTTCTAAATAAGAATGTTGGAGTAACAAAAGACAAGAATGAACCAATTGCAAGTGCTAATACACTATATAATGAAAAGACATAACCTAATGCATTATATATAACAACACCTAATACAAATACTAATGCTGAGCACAAGAATGATATAAATCCGGGGATTCTATATCTAACTGAAACAAAAATTCCAATTAAAAATATAATTCCACCAATAATAATTAATAAAACATATAATGGATTTAAAGTAGTAAATGATTTTAAAATAGATGCTGGAGTAATATATTGATTGAAAAAAATATTGTTACCATTAAAATAATAATTTGCAAAATTTTGTTTTCATTCTCTATAGGATTCTTTGGTAACTGAAATAACTTCATTAGTTGGAATAATTGATCTAGAAGTTCCATCTTCATTATCAGATGGAGGTGGATATTTACTTATTTCTCATTGATCATTAATAGTTACATCTTGACCAATATAAACATATAAGCTGTTTAAAGTTTTAAAAATGTTTAAAATTTCACCTCTTCAATTATCATATAGTGATGCAATATTAGAATTTAAAATAGGAAATTTGTAGTTTGAATTATTTAATTGATTTGCAAAGTCCTTTGCATTCGAAGAATAATCAAGAGCATTTAAGATAAATGAATTAGTAGCATACGGATCTGGAATTGGATTTTCATCATCTTCTGTTGCTTCTTTTGGATCATTTGGATCTTCAAAATAAATATTAAAATTACGATAATCAATTGTTCCAATATAATAATCACCAATAAAATCCTTAAGAGAAGAATTAGTAGACTCTAAAAATGATCATCCTCTTTTTACTGATGAACTCGCCCCATCAGTATTATCACTAGCAATCTTATCTTTATCAATATAATTAGGTGAAAAAATTGAATCATTATAAAAAAGTCAAAGAACTGGAATTAGATCATCTTCAGTTATAAATGATGGAGTTCAATTTAGAGAATCACTACCAGTACCTGAGTATTTAACTGCTCAAGCAATAAATGCTTTCTCATTAGTATTTAGCCCATCAATAACGGTATTAATTTTATTTCTAGTTTCAATATCTGTACCATTTCTTATATAAATTGGATTATTTTCTGTTGGAAATAAACTAGCTAAAATTTCGTCCTTATTTGTAGATGAAAAAGCATAAGGACTAACATCATTTGCATAAATATTGTAATATCAAAGACCAATTAAACTATTTAAATAATCAATGCACCCTTGTTTATCTTTTCATAAGAATCAAGTATAGTTTGTTTGATAAGATTGAGCCTCATTTGGAGCATCAGTACTATCATATGTTGTAGTTTCACCTTGGGTTTTTCTATAAATTTCTTGATAATCATAATTATCTTGACCAAAATCTCATGAATTAAAATATTTAAATTGCAAATCAGATTTTAAAGTATATGAAATTTCAGAAGATGAGACTTCACCATTTTTATTAACAAAAACATTAATTTTATTATCCTTCATTAAATCAATGTCATAAATATCCATGCTATTACCAGAAGTCAAACTATCTGCATTATTACTTGCAGCAAATAATCCTGCTTTTGCACTTCCTTGTCTACCTGTATCATTAAATTTAGATTCAATTTTATAATTTATTCCATTATATGAAGGTTCAACAACATCAATTTCGTAGTTATATGATTTAGATAAATCATTATTAACCTTCATCTTGTTGTAAAGATCATTAACTTCGTTTTCAGTATCATTTAGTGCAAAAGCACTTGAAAGATTTTCAAATTTTGCATATAGTGTGACAATTGGTTCTAAATTATTTTCAAATAATGGTTTATTATTAAATTTTTGCTTATTTTCAATATTTGAATATCCATAACTAACTTCTACATTAGTTAATCCTTTTTGTTCTAAAGTATTAGTTAAAAATCTAGCTGAATCCTCAATATTCTTTTTTTCAACAGATTCACTTTCATATATTCTAATAGGTGTTCCATTTGTATGTTTAACTGATCCATCTGATTCTGTTCTAAATAATCTAAGATTTAGTTGAAAAGTTCTACCATCACTAAAGTCACTTGAAATTTTAGTTGTTCGTGAAATTTGATAAGCACCATATCCAATTGATGCTAAAGCCCCCGCTCCTAAAATCATAGTAGCAACATATCCAAATATTTTTTTTCAACTATATTTTTTCTTAGAATTCATAATATAATATACTTTAGTATATTATATCACATATTTAGTAAAGAAATAAAAATGACCTAACGGCCATTTTTATTTTGATTATTAGTTTTGATTAAATTTTAGTAAAGACTACCCTTCAATAGGTTTAGCATTTTTAACTGATTGATTAATAGTAGCTGAAGTTGATTCTTCCATAGCTTCGTCAAATTCTCTATAATCAATTAATTGACCATTGATTGTAGCACGGTAAGTACCAACGTGTTTCTTCACTGCAACACAATAGTCTTGAAGTAATTTTCTAACTTCCATGTAATCTTCATCTTTGTTTCTTCTAATAAATAAGTCGTGTAATAAGTATGTGTTGTCTTCATAAGTTTCACCAGTGTTTAATAATAAACCAATGAATGAATTAATTTTTCAAGTTGGTTTTAATTCTTGGTGATAGATGTTTTCATTAAATAACAATTCAAGTTTATCTTTCATTGTTTCTTCCATTCTTTTTCAGTCTAATAATAAATGACCTTCTTGAATGTTAACTAATCATCTTTCTCTTTCATTTCACATACCTTCACGTCTCATTGATCATGAAGTTTGGATGATAGTGTTTTGTTGTACTAATGAAATAATTCACTTAATTTCTTCATAAGTAATCATTTCACCAGAAGCTTCTCTACTTAATAAGTAAGCATAAAGTTCTTCATTACTAATAAGAATACTATTTTCATTTTTCTTACTAAAATAATTTAACTGGTTGTCAATAAAATTCATAAACACTCCTTAAACTAGAATTTTTTTAACATGTATCATAAGCAAGAATTTGACCTTATGGATACTATATTAATTATAAATTATTTTTTTCTAAATTGTTTGACTTTTTTATATCTTATAATAAAAACTTTAAGTCAATATCATTTATTTTATAAATGATATTGTTAATTTACATTTTTTCTATTGGTTCAATACCTAATATCTTAAGTCCATTATAAATAACTTGTTTTATAGCTTTTATTAAATAATATTGTTCTTCTTTATATTTATTTGTTTCTTCATAAATTCTAGTATTTGAATAATATGAATGAAATAGTTTTGCTAAATTATTTAAGTAGACAGTTAACTTATATGGTTCATATGTCTTAGCGCAATTTTCAATTGTATGTTTAAAATAATCAAGTTCAACAATAATCTCTCTTTCAATATCACTATTTAAATGGTCGAAATTAACAGGTTGATTTAATTTATGTTTATTTAATAATTGATTTGCTCTTGCATGAGCATATTGCACATAAAAAATTGGGTTACTATTTGATTTCTTAGTTGCTTCATCAACATCAATTACAATATGATTGTTAGCTGATTGAGAAACTAAATATCATCTTGCAACATCCTTACCCAATGCCTCTACTAAATCTCTCAATGTTAATGATTGACCAGTTCTTTTTGACATTTTGAATTCTTGACCATTTTTAGTTAATTTAACCATTTGCATACAAATCACTATTAAATCATTTGGATCATACCCCAAACATTGCATAGCAATTTTCATTCTTGAAATATAACTATAGTGGTCAGCACCTCAAATATTTACTAAAACATCTGTTCCATTTGTTGTAAATTTATGATTATGATAGACTATATCTGGCGCAAAATAAGTCGGTACCCCATCTGATTTTATAAGAACTCTATCTTTATCATCACCAAACTTTGTAGTTTCAAGTCAAATTGCACCATCTTTTTTATAAGCAACTTTTTTATTTAATAAATCATCAATAACTTTATCTACTAACTTATTTTCATGTGAAGTTAATTCGCTAAAATATAATTCAATTTCAACACCTAAAGATTTTAAATCTTGTTTAATAATATCTAGTAAAGTATCTCTTCCAAATTGTCTAATCAAGCTTCTTTTTGATATATCTTCAATTCAAAAATTTTTACTATCAATATTTAAATTTACAAATTGATCACCATATTTATCTTTAAGTTTTTTAGCTACTTCAATGATTTCTTCACCATGATAAGAATCTTCAGGTAAGTCTACATTTATGTTAAATAACTGTTTATATCTAATTAAAATAGCAGTTGCCAAATTATTCATTTGATTACCTGCATCATTTACTACATATTCACTAATTGTACGATATCCATATCATTCCAATACATTAATAATGCAATTTCCTAAAACTGCATTTCTTGCATGACCTATGTGCAATAAACCAGTTGGATTTGCAGAAACATATTCAACACTTATTTTTTTATCTTTTTCTTCAAACCTTCCATACTGACTAGCTTGATCAATAACAGTTTTGATCATAGCAGTTGCGAGTTGTGAACTTATCTTTAAATTAATAAAGCCAGGTTTAGTGACACTAATATCATAACCAATATCATTTGGGATTTCATGTTTAATTTTTTGTGCCAAATCTAAAGGGTTAGTTTTCAATTGCTTACTAATAACTAAAGCAATGTTTGTACTTATGTCACCAAAATCTCTATTTTTTGATTTTTCAATAATATATTTATCTTTTAATTCATTCAAATTATTTTTTTCAAGTCATAAATCTAAGTGATTTTTAATTTTGTTAATAATCATTAATTACCTCTATCACTTATATAATACACTTAATTAATTAAAAGTGTTAATATTCTTATTGAATACTTAGTAAATATGTATATACTTTTTGTCCACCTTCTGAAAAATTACAAATCAAGTTATATTTTTTCTCAACATATTTTTCAAGTTCTGAAAGTGTCTTTTTAGAAACCTTAGAGCCATGAAATAGCATTAAAACATCAGGGTTATTAGATTTCTTGATCAACAAATCAACACAAGATTTTAAAACTATTAATTCATCAACATCTGCTACTTCAATTTTTTTGTTAATAATTCCTATATAATCATTTTTGTGAATAGAAATATGTTTGTAGTCAACATCTTTAATAGCAACTGAAATCATAGCAGTTAATGAATCTGCAATAGCATTATTCATTGTCTTTTCATTCATATCAATACTTACCGATGAATTAAATTCAATTGCAGCAATTAATGCTTCAAAAATATTTGAACCCTTAATTACTCTAAAATCAATTTCATCTCTAATAATTTCTTTAGCTTGATTAGCTGCTAAAACAATGTTAGTATCATCAGTAATAAATAGTATTTTATTTGCTTTTGTTTTTTGAACCTCAAGTAAAATATCTTGAATTGATGGATTTCCATTTTTTTCAGTATTCATTAAATAATCAATTCCATATTCGGTATTTAAAATCTTTTTAATTTTAGCTGAAGGGCAAGTAACAATAATTTCAATTTTATCTTCAAGGACAATTTTCTTTTTATTAGCAGGATTAGCTTTTACTAAATTAACCCCTTTGTATCCAATTCTTTCGTAATATTGCTCAGTCATATTTTCAAACTTAGTTTTTAAAAATTCACCATATTGTTGTGCATAATTTAAAAATTCACCTGGTTTGAAAGTATGTAAATGAACTTTTACTAAATCTTCATCTTGAACACAAACTAAAGAATCACCCATTTGTTCTAAATCAGATTTAAACTTGCTAAAATTAAATGGTTTTTTTTCCTTATCAGCTGGATCAATTCTTGCACCTATTTTTAAAATAATTTCAGAACAATAACCAAAACCACCCTCATTGTCATGTTCATCAAATGACATATTAATTTTTTGTTTGATTTCTTCATCGGCTAATGCTTTTGTTTTTTCAACTAATTTATTATCTCTCTTTGAAAGAGCATCTGACATTCCAGTTAAAAATTGCATTAAACCATATCCACCTGAATCAACAACACCTACTCTTTTTAATTCTTCTAATAATTCAGGAGTAGAATCTAAAGCAATGTTCCCTCTCTCAATAACAAATTTAAATAAACTATCAATGTTTTCAAATTTATCAGAGCCAGCATTAGTTAAATCTTCACTAATACAACGGATTACAGTTAAAATAGTTCCTTCAACCGGATTTGCAACTGCTTTGTAAGCTATTTCTTTTGCTTTTACAAAACTTAATATCAAATCTTCAACATTCAATTCTTTTTGATTTTCTTGGAAAGTTGAAACAAAACCTTTCATTATTTGACTAAAAATAACACCAGAATTACCTCTAGCATTCATTAGTAGCGATCTAGAAAATGATTTACCAAGAACTGATAAATCGTTAGTATCAATTAATGCAATATCATTTGCTGCAGAAGTTACTGTTATTTTCATATTTGTTCCTGTATCACCATCTGGAACTGGAAACACATTTAATTCATTTATATAAGCAAAATTATTAGCAATTTTATTTGCTCCATTAATAAACATTTTTTTTAACTGGTCGACTGATATACTTTTCATTATTATCTATAAAAATATATTATAGAAAAATTATACATTATTTTTTTTATTTTATTATAAATAGATTAGCAATGTATCTTTTTTTGTGAACCATTTCTAGAAAATTCAATAGAAATACAACATTCACTCACTTCTTAAAAATCATATACTAATTGTTATTAAATGATTTTAATTTATAAACAAATACTCGATTAAACTATTCTCTTAGTTCCTGTCTTTTTAACAATTACAAAAATAAGAATGATAATAAATGCAAAAACTATTGCTAAACCAATTAATACAATCACTAATGTTAAATTATTATTCATCTTTGATGATTGATTCTTTTGATTTTGATTCATTTCAACTCTAATTTCTGAATTATTAAGTCTTACCATTTCATAATTTTTATTCAAAAATCAAATTGTGGGATCAACACTATTATACGGAATAATTATTGTGTTATTTTGTATAACTAAATTAGCTACATTAACTGATTCATTATTTAAAACATAATTTAATGGCATTGAGTTTTTAATCAGTGTTAAATAATTAATTGTTAGTTGCTTAATTAATATCACGGCATCATATTCAGAAGCTGGTAAATTATAGTACTTTAAATTTTGTTCTAAATATTGACTATAGTTACTAAAAGCAGTAGTAGGATTAAATTCTCGCAAAATAATTTTTCTTTGAGTATTTATTTTTGATCTGTTCCCGTTTACATATCCATCAATAACTAATTCAACATCATAAACTTTTATATCTGATGTTCTTAATATTTTTAATGAATTAACTGGATCAACATTTGGAATTAAATTTCTAAAATATTGGTTTTTATTATCATTTAAATATTTTTTTAATAAGTTACTCATTTCATCAAGATTACTATCTTTTCAATCATCAGTTCAACCATAATTTTTAAAAATATCAAAAATTAAAGAGATACCAGTTGATGTATTTGCATTAATGTTATTAAATTCTATCATTGTATATAATGAAAAAGAATTAAAGGTTCCTAAATTTATATCAAGACTTGATGATATTTCAATAATCCCATCAATGGCAACAGGTAATCTATGAATAGTAGCAATAATCGTATTATCTTTTATTTCAAATACAGCATTATTCAAAGCATCTTCTAATCTTAAATTAAAGTTACTTGGAGCGTTTAAGAAAATTTTATTTTGCTTTTCTAATACTTCTTGAACAAATATATCTTTATTTTGATTTATTTTTTCAAGTGCTGCAGAACTTGAAAACTCATTCTTACTACTACCTAAAATTTTATCAATATCAATAACTGATGAATCAACTGTTGTTGTAGCATCTGAAAAATTATTAATTGTTATTGACATTTGTTCATATTCATCAATTGTATCATTAGTTTGAGCTTTGATTTGATAAAATTCACCAGTTATTGTTATTGATGTTTGATTAGAATTTAATGAAGCAACAAGTTGTGTTCCTTGTTTTACAATATTAGAAACATTAGCTGATGATTCTAGAAAGAAATCTGGATAAGTATTAATCAATTGAATCAATTTATTATTGTAGATGGTATCATTATTTATAATATTTGCAAAATCACTACCAAAAAAATTAGAACTATTACTAAATATTTGGAACTGATTTAAATCTTGTTTAGCGGCATTTTCAAGTTCTGTAGCAGTAATTGTCTTAGCAACTGTGCTTGGTACATTAAAACCTTTTATTATCACATTAGAAAAT
This sequence comes from uncultured Mycoplasmataceae bacterium, assembly GCA_949290735.1. Lineage (GTDB taxonomy): Bacteria > Bacillota_I > Bacilli_A > Mycoplasmatales > Mycoplasmoidaceae > Mycoplasma_L. Next base: position 8,072 of record CASESV010000012.1, on the reverse strand, counting down.
ATTTTACTTATGTAAACATTATTAATAAAAACTTGTGAGACAGTTATGCCCACAGTGATATAACCATATTTTTGATATGATTGTATATTTGAAAAACTAAGTTTAGTAGAATTAATATCAATAAATGATTGAGAAATATTACTAAAAATAGAATTTAAATTATTTCTTAAATATTCCAAAATGATATTTTGCAATTCAGCATTATTGAAAACATCGTTCACATTGTAATTTGCCAATTCATTTATAATGATTCCACTATTTTCATATTTCGGATTAATTATTGTTTCTAAATTATTAAAATTAGTAATATCAATATATCCACTTGAATATATTGCTAGATTATGAACATTATTAGTTCTTGTTAAAAATTCAGCTTCTAATCTAATAGTAACATTATCACTATTAATAGTAAAATTAATATCTGCATTTGGATTGATAATAGGTCTATTATTTATTTCTTTTTCTGATGGTGGATTATCCAAAAACAATAATGGATTATTGTTCATTGCATTAATTATTTGTTTTTGATAAATTTCACTCTTAGTAGAGTTAACTATATCTATGGAATAAGTAGAACTATTTATATCTTGAATATTTAAAGAATCAATACTAATTGAAGATTTAATAGTTGTTACTTCTTGAGGGATAGTTAAATTATTTATTTTAAAATTAAAACTTTTAATTCCAATAGTTCCATTACTTAACTGAGCAGTTCTAATAGTCATTTGAATTTGTATCGAATTATTTATATTACTAACTTCTAAAATTTCAAAATTAGTAATATCACTACTTGCAAGTGAATCTTTTGGATAGTCTATTAAAATTTTATTAATGTTATCAATAACTCATTGTTTAACGATTTCTCTATTTGAACTATTATTAATTACTTCGCTTACTATAAATTTGTCAATTGGATCAGTAGCATCTATTCCATTTTGAGCAACAGTCGGGTTAATTTCAGTCTCATAATTTTGATTAAATCCATATATTTTAAACTGAAAACTTGCTACTTGAATAACATCATTAACAATTGCATAATTCAATGTTATGTCAATAATCACTGATTCACGATCACTTGCTAAAATGGCCATTTTTAAAATATCATTAGTTGAAACTATATTATTTGAATAGTTAGAAAAAATATCATTAAAATTACTAATTATTCATGATTTAATATTATTATATTTATCTCCATTTTCTAATCCAACGATTTGATTAGTTGAATAGCTAGCAATTGGGTTGGTAGCTAAAATACCATTAGTTTGAACCTCTTTGTTAACTATAGTATCATTTGTTCCTATAGCTAATCCTACAAGTCTCAATTTTATGATACTGCCATAATTTGAAACAATTTGTCCATTAGCATCATTAATTCCTTTTAATTGTAAATCAAATTCAATATATCCTTGATTGTTAAAATTAGTTCTATTTTTTAATATTGCTTCAAAATTTGAGTTTCTTGTTGGAACATTTTTTAAAAGTAAATTTTTAATTACCCATTGATCAATGAAGCAAGTATTATCATCTTTTAAAAATTCACTTGGAGTACTAGTATCATATGCATTACCTAACTGATATTTTGATTCATAAAATAACTTAGCATTTCATTCTACTAGTTGGTTTGAGACTTGATTAATAGTACCAACACCATTGATATTACTACCTACATTAAATGACGTTGGAATTCTTTTTAAATTTTTAAATTCTATATACTTTGAATTAGGTATAAAATTTTTTGGAGTAGTAACAATTTCTCCTAAATTATTATAATATTTTGAAAGCTTAATTTCTTTTATACGATAATAACCATCAACACCAGAAAAATCACTGCTAACAATTTCTATATCATCTAATGTAATATCATTTGGTAAATTATTTCATATAGTATTCTTAAAATTAACAATAATAAAAGATTTAATTTGATTATCTAATGTTGCTTGATTTGATCAATCGATTTCTAAATTTTGACAATCTAATTCTAAATAAATACCATTAGTTATAAAAGCATTCGAATTAAGTGATGTTGCTCCTATTGTAGAACGACTTAATGATTGTTTTTTATTGTTTGTTGATATTATATTATTTGCAGAATATTTATTTAAGGAACAAAAAATAGTTACTGGAATAAATAAAGTAACTAGAGCTATTAAAATAATAGATTTAATATATCTTTTTTTCTTCATGAATTGATTTTATTATAAACTATTCATTTTCTTTTTTTCTTATTAATTCAATATCATCTAAATTTATATTTAATTTTTTTGTATTAATTTCATTAATATTATTTCTTTTATCATAAATATAAATCTCAAATCATATCATCTTTTTTAAGGTATTAAAATGATTACTAGTGGGTATAATCTTTCTTTTGTCTTTTACTAATTTAGGATGACATAATTTATAACTTAATTGAACTGAATCATTATCATTTTCAATGGCTCTTTTTTTATTTAAAATTTTAAATTTATATTTTGGGAAAAATTTAAAATATGTAGATATTGGCCCAATATCCACATCTGAAATTTGATCAGCATCAACAATACCTAGTCTACCGTCATCTAAACGAACAGTTAAACCTTTTCTCTCATCAATATCAATAACTTTACCTGATACAATTGGGTTTGTAAAGTTAGAAGTTGCCATAATTTACCTTTCTTATTTTCATGAATTTTTACTTAAACAAATAAATCTAGTTATAGGAGTTTTTAAAGTTAAAATAATACCAAATAATAAAATTATATAAATTGGTGTTTTTACAGATTCCTTTAAAACTCTTGGTATTAAATAATACATTGAACCATATTTAATAAAACTATTTGGTTCAGAACCCGTAATGTATTTTGTATATTCCACAAACGTTATTGGCCCTAGTATAAAACTAAATAAAATAGTAACAGTTATCAATAACAATGAAACATATAAATACATTGATAAGAAATTAGTTTGTTTAATAGTCTTATTTTTTTTGTAGAAATAAATAAATTGTATTTCATTTATACATAAGTATAATAACATAATAATTATAGAAATAATAGCAAAAGTTGTAATATTTTGCATTCCGCTAGTTTGAAATTTTGCATCCAAAATAAAAAATTCATAAATAATAATTATGATAGAACATAAACTAAAACTGATAACTACAATCTGTTGGATTATCATTTGAATCTTAATGGATTTAATAACGTTGTATAAATATAAAGAACCAACAACCCCACTAATAAAACCAATAATTGGTTCTTGGATTGCATACATCCAGAATCAAATACCACCATTAATTGCAAAAGTTAAACTGTCCATAGCTATACCAAATAACAATCCAATAATTGGCCCAAAAAAGAACCCTGCAACATAAACTGGTAATCATGCAAAAGATATGTTAAATCCAAAAACAAGGAATGGAATTGAAAATTGAGAGAGAATCAATCTAATTGCAACTAATGCTCCCATAAACACAATTAAATGAACACTTGACATTAATTTAATCGGAAATAATGGAAAAAGTAATTTTAGCACAATAAAAAACAAATTAGGTTTTATATCAAAGGTCTCTTTTTTTCATTCTTTTTTATTATTTTTTTCAATTATTCTATTTGTGTTTTTTCTTTTATTTGGTTTCGTGGTAGTAGTAATCATGTTAAAAAGGAGAAAAAGGATTTCTTCCTAAACCTCCACCAAAAACTCCACCAGTTCCCCCTATATCATTTGCATCAAATGTTATTCTTCCAGATTTAATATCATCAACATATAGTTGAATTTGTTGTTGCATTCTTTCATAATCAAGTTTAGGTCTTGTAATAATAATTACTATAGATAAAATAACTGCAATTCCAATAAAACAATAATATATGATATTTGTACAAAATTTAATCATTAATGGAGTAAATAATTTTGCTTGATCAATTGCAAGGGGATATGATTCACCACTTGAATCAAGTATAGATATACTTGAAACACCAACTTGTTTTGGTGCATTAACTATTGAAGAAATATTAAATTGTTTAGCAATATTATCACCACTAAAAGAAAGGAATGAAAAAATAACAAATATTAATAAAAACCAAGTAATAAAAGTTTTACATGTGAATTTAGAATTTTCATTTTTGTAATTTCTAATCTGAACATATGCATAATACAAAATTAAAATTGGTGGCATTAAACTAATAATATAGGAAAAAATATTAAAAATATTAATTGCTGGGTTCAGTATTAACATTCCATATGAACGAATATCATCTAAATTATATGATGAATTTGATGTTTCTGGTAAGCTACTAGCTGTTAAAAAAAAGTAATTCCCTTGAATTCCAACTGTCGAAAAGTTATTAATGATAATTACAATAGATGTTAAAACCCAAACAACAACCAATAATCATTTTAAAATTAAAAAAACAGTTGGTTTATTTTTGTATTGATAAAACTTATTTTCCATTATATCTTTTCTTAATAAGAATGCAGCTTGTTGATTAATATATGCATCAGCAATATTTTCCATTGAAACATTGTTTTTTCTCATAAAATCTTCTGCATTATAATTGTAATTAACATTTGTTTTTTCTGTTTGATAAGTTTCAGACTCTATATTTTCATTATCTTTTTTCTGCTTAGATAAATTAGTTTTTTCAATATTAGTTGATTCATTTGATTTATTATTACTAGCATGATTAAAAGAATTTAAGATATCAATTCATTCGACATTAAGCGTATTTCTTATAAAAACTTCTAAAAATCCAAGTTTATCATCAATATCGGATAGTTCTTTTTTTGTTAATTTTTTTAATTCAATATCTTTTTTAGTGATTGTTTTATAGCTAACTACAAAATCATTTGCATAATTATCATTTGTTTTATTAGATGATTCATATGTGTAAATAGCGTCTATATAAAATTCAACTGTAGATTGTAAATTTTTGTTTGATTTTAATAATTTAATAGTTTGATCATTCAATGTTAAAACTGATACATAGTTTACTAAATCAAGGTATTTTGAGTAAGCAAAAACCTCTTCATTAGAAGTTTTTTTATTCTTATTTTTTGGAGTTGGTTTTTTACTTGGTTTTTTATTAGCCATCTTTTTTACCTTACAAATTTAAAAGAAACTTTTTAAATGATAGTCTTTTATCATGACCATAATATTTTATATCAAGTTCTAATTGGTTAAGCTTCTTAATTAAATCTAATATATCACTTATATTATATAAAAAAAACCTTTTTTTATAAATATTAATCAAATATGGAGCAATATGAATCTTAATATTCTCTTTTGATTTATCTATTAACTTAATAAGATATATATTATATAACTCATTTGCAATAACATTAATAATTAAAATTTCATCATTTTTTCTTTTTATTAAATCATAATATGTTTCTCATGCTTTTTTATAATCTTTTTCGATAAATGATTGCATTAAATTAAATATATTATGTTCATTATGATCGCAGATTAAATGATCCAATTCAATGTTTGATAACCCGATTTTAGTTGCTGCATTTAATTTATCAATTTCATTTTTTATATTGCCAAAATCATTATTAAGCTTTGTTACAATCATACTTTTAAGATCATTAGATATGTTTATTTTTTTATCAATAATCATTTTATTAATTATTTGTTTTTTTTCTGAATCTGATATTTGTTTAAATTCGATGGTTTCAAATTTTTTTATGTATTCTTTAATTTTTTCATTAGCAAGAATTTTATCATCTATAAATAAGTAAGTATCAAATTCATCTGTATTTTTGGAAAGAAAAGATAAAAATTTTTGGTAACTTTGAAAATCTTTAACTGATGTTAAAAATGATGCATTATAAAATATGTGTATTTTAGTATTAGAAAAAAAACCTACTTGTTGAAATTCTAATATATCTTTTTCTTGGTCATTTGAATTGTGAAAAACAATTTGATCTTTTGATATTTGCTGCTTACTAATTTTATCTAGTATTTGATGTTTAGCTTGAATAAAGTCACAATATTTTACAATATATACCATATTGATATAATATATTATTTTAAACATTTTTTAACTATTTTTTTTATACTCATCAAATCCATATTTTCTTGTGCATCCAAGAAATCAGTTGTACCAGAATTAATAATTGATTTATAATGCATTGGTATAATTTGATTTTTAAAATCATGATTTTCTTTATATTTCATTAAGTCATAATATAAACCACGATCTCCAAAAATTCTTTCGTATACTATAATTTTTTTATATTTTCTAAATAGACTTTTAATTTCAGATTCATCATAAAAACTAATAAATGTTGCATTAATTAAATTTACGTCATATTGGTTATATATTTGCTGATATATTTCATTTATATAAGTTCCGTATGAAATTATAACTACATCAGTCTTATGCTTTTCAAATCATTCTCATTTTCCAAAAATAATTTTGTTATTAATATTTATTTTTTCATGGTAATTTTTACTATATCTAATACTAAAAATATACTTATCTATATATTGATAGCTCATTTTGATTAATTCTTTTAATTGTTCTTTATTTCTAACATTGCAAATAATAGCATTTGGTATATTTTTTAGCATAGCTACATCATAAATACCGTGATGACTTGATCCTTCCCCACCAGATAAATCTGCTCTATCAATTAACAGACAACAACCTAAATTTAATCTATACAAATCATGAATAAGTTGATCATAACATCTTTGTAAAAAAGTTGAATAAATATAAATATAAGGTTTTGATTTAGATAAACTAATTCCTGATGCTTTTGATAAAGCATGTTCCTCAGCAATGCCAACATCATTAAATCTATGAGGATATTTTTGAGATATTAAATGACAATTACTTGATTTACTCATAGCTGGATTAATAACATATATATCTTTATGTTTTTCCATTAACTCTAATAAGTAGTCTGTTGCAAACATTCCCAAAGTTTTTTCAGCTTTTACTGTTAAGGAGTGAAACTCTCCATCTTTATCTTTTTCAGCAAATTCATCCCCTTTACCTTTTTTAGTTTTAACATGCACAATTACAGGGCCTTGTTTTGCAAATCATTTTGCTCTTTCAAAAGCAATATTTAATTCTTTTATATTATGTCCATTAACTGGACCGATATATTGATATCCTAAATTTTCAAAGATATTTTTTCCATAAATTCTTCATTGGAAAAAATTAAAAGTATTTAGAACTGCTTTATACATTTTTGAAAAACCAAGTACTTTTCTTGTTAGCCTTTCTATTAAGTGATGAAGCTTAATAGATTTAATTTTATTTAATGATTTAGTCATATAACCAACAGACTTTGAAATAGACATTCCATTATCATTTAAAACGATAATAATAGGTTCATTATTAAAAGATACATCATTTAATGCTTCAAAATTCAGACCATTTGCAAATGCACTATCACCAATAATTGTTACTATATTTTTATTATTTTTATACAATCCCTTTTCACTAATATTTTGATTTTTATATTTCTGATATATCCCAGAAGCGATTGACAAAATATTTCCAGAATGACCTGGAGAATATTTATCATATTGTGATTCCTTCATATTCATTAAACCTGATAAACCATTATCATCTTTAATTGTATATATTCTATCTTTTCTATCTGTCAAAATTTTATATGTATAGGTTTGATGTCCTGTATCAAATAAAAGATAATCTTTTAGTGGATCAAAATTATGCAATAAACTCACTGTTAATTCAACTATTCCTAGATTACTTGAAAAATGAATATCTTTTGTTCTAGATAAATCCTTGATTATATCTCTAACCTCATTTGAAAGTTGTTTTAATTTATTCTTTTTTAAGGATCTTATATCATTTGGTAAATCTAAATTGTCAATCAATCTATTTTGCATAATAATTACTTTCTAATAAGCTATTTCTAATAAACTCAATTATTTCATAATTATAATAACTTTTAATTGAGTTATTTATTTTACTAATAATATCTTTTTTAATTAATAAAAAATCATTAAATAATTTTACATTTATATCATTATTTTCTTTGTTGTATTTTTTATCATAAAAGTACTTTAATTTCTTTGTTTTTCTTAATGTTGCAATAGCGTTATCATATAGCTC
>CASESV010000011.1 GCA_949290735.1 uncultured Mycoplasmataceae bacterium | reverse complement strand
ACATATTATATATCTTTAGGATATAATAAGGCAAGGAAGAAAATGCACAATATTTTCACATTTTTAAATTTAGGCTCATTTTCGCTGCAAATTATCATGATATTTAAAAACAACAAAAAAAATAATATATTTTTTATTTTTATTATATAATTTACATGTAAAGCCAGAACCTTGCGGTTCTGGTTTGTTTTTATGGAGGATAAAATGTCAAACCCAATTATTGAACACATTAAATTACTAGCTCAGCAGTATAATGTTTCACAGGATAAAATTGCAGAATTGTTATCTGAAATTATAACTAGAGCTTACAATAAACAAATTCCAGATCAAGTTATTAATGTAAGAATAGATATGGATTCTGGAAAAATTGTTTCAGAAAAAGTATTTAAAGTTATTGAAGACACAGATGATTATGATGACTTTATAGAAATCCCAAAATCAGAAGCTAACCAATATGGTAGTTTTAGTGTTGGAGATGAATGTAAAGTGCCTTTTGATATATTAAATTTCTTTAAGAAAAATGAAATTCTTACCATTATGCAAGTATTTAAACAAAAGCTTATTGAAATTAATAATGCCAGAGTTTATGAAAAATGATCTCCAAGATTAGGCGATGTTGTAAATTGTATGATTGAAAAATACGATCATACCAAAGGTTTTTATATTGTAGACTTAGATGATGGTAACTTTGGATTTATGTCTAGAAATGAATCTATTCCAGGTGAAGATTTAAAACCAGGGCAAAGATATAAATTCTATATTAAAGAAGTTAAAGAACAATCAAAAGGTTGACCTATAATTTTATCAAGAGCTGATGCTAAGTTTGTGCAAAAATTATTAGAAGAAGAAATTCCTGAAATAGGAAGTGGTGAAATTGTAGTAGAAGCCATTGAAAGAATAGCAGGCTTTAAAACTAAGTTAGCTGTTTCTTCAGCAAACACTAATTATGATCCAGCATCAGTAGTAGTTGGTCCTAAAGGATTTAGAGTAAAAACTGTTAGTGATTTATTAAATGGCGAAAAAATAGAAGTAATTAAATACACACCAGATAAAAAAGAATTACTTATTAGTGCGTGTGGAATTAATAATTTAGTAGGAATTAAATATGTTGAAGCAGCAAGTGAAAATGAACAACCATATGCTACATTAGTAACAACAGAAAAATTATTACCAGTAATAATAGGTAAGAAAGGTAATAATATTAAATTAATATCAAAATTAGTTAACTGTAGCATTGATATAAATACAGTTGAAGAAGCTAAACTACACAATATTCAATATGAACAATTAAATTCTCCAGAATCTTTAAATACTATACAATCTACAACAAATGTTTCATCTAATAGAAAATGATCAACTGCTTCACCAAAATTTGAATCATTTAAGCAAAATAAACCAATGGTTGAAATTATATCTAATCAAAATATTTTGGAAGAAATAGCAAACATGAGTTCAGAAGAGTTAGCTGCTAAATATGATTTAAATTTAAATGTAGATATTAATGCACAACAATCTCAATCTACATATAACAACTATAATGATGATAACTTAGTTGAAGATGAAGATTTTGAAGAACCAGATGAATTTGAAAATAATGATTTAGCTGATGCATTTGCAGACGAGATAGCTGAACTTGAAAAAACAAAATAAAAGAACAAGCATTATTACAAGAAAAAAATATAATGTTGATCAGTTAATTAGGTTTACATTCAATGATAATATATTAAGCCTTTGTGCTAAAAATATTAAAGGTAGAGGATATTATATTGAAAAAGATTTTGACTTAATAAATAGTAAACAAACTTTTTTTATACTTTCAAAAAGATTTAATAATGCATCTAATTTTGATGAATTCATGGAAAAACTTAAAAATGAAGTTGTAAGTAACAAATAACCATCTATAAGGAGGGGGACATGAAACCAAAGAAAAATGGAATCAAAAAAGAAGATACAAGAAAACAAATTGATATTAAAAAGCAATTAAAATCTATCAACACAGGTGTTCATGATGGTGTTTTTGTATTCACTTCCCCTTTAACACTTGGAGAATTGGCTAGCAAAATCAATAAAGCCGCAGCAGATTTAATTAAATATTTTTTCTTAAAAGGAAAAGTTGTTACTATAAATGAGCTATTAACAATCGAACAAATTGGAGAAATTTGTTTAGAAAATAACTTAGATTTCAAAATTGAAAAGGAAATTAAACAAGAAAATGTACTTGAAAATATTGATTTTAAAGATGACGAAAAAGATTTAGAGAAAAGACCACCAGTTGTTACAATTATGGGTCATGTTGACCATGGAAAAACCTCTTTAATTGATAAGATTAGATCATCAGCTATTACTAATTCAGAAGCTGGAGGAATTACCCAACATATTGGAGCGTATCAAATTTCACATAAAAATGATTTTATAACTTTTATTGATACACCAGGACATGAAGCTTTTAGTGAAATGAGAGCAAGGGGGGCAAATGTAACAGATATTGTTATTTTAGTTGTTGCAGCTGATGATGGTGTAAAACCACAAACTCAAGAAGCTATTGACCATGCAAAGTTTGCAAAAGTTCCAATTGTGGTATTTATTAATAAAATGGATAAACCAGATGCTGATCCAGATAAAGTAATGAGTCAATTGTCAGAATATCAACTTTTAGCTGAAGAATGAGGTGGAGATACAATCTTTGTTAAAGGTTCAGCACTTAATGGAGATGGAATTGATAAACTTTTAGATTCAATTTTATTATTATCTGAAATGCAAGGCCTTAAGGCTAATCCAAATAGATTAGCATATGGTACAGTTATTGAAGCTAATTTAGATAAAGGATTTGGTCCAGTTGCAACAATATTAGTTCAAAATGGTACGCTTAGAAAAACTGATTATGTTGTTGTTGGTTCAACATATGGAAGAATTCGTTTACTATTAGATGAAAACAAAAAAGAGGTTAAAGAAGCTTTACCAGCAAAACCAGTTGTAATAGTTGGTATGGAACACATACCTACTCCTGGAGATAAATTTTTATGTTTAACTGATGAAAAACAAGCTAAACAAATTGCGCAAAAAGTTTATGAAAAAAAACAAAGAGAAATTAAATTTAAAAATATGAACAATAACATTCGTGAACAAATTGCGAGTGGAGAATTAAAAAATTTAAATGTTTTAATTAGAGCGGATGTAACAGGTTCACTTGAAGCAATTAAAGGAATGATTGAAAAAATTAATATTGAAGGAGCAACTATTACAGTTGTAAAAGCTTCAATTGGTAATATTACAGAATCTGATATTAGATTGGCACAAACATCAAATGGGCTGATGATTGGATTTAATATTAGACCTTCAAAAGATGTTGCTATTTTAGCTGAAACAATGGGAGTTAATATTACATATTTTAATATTATTTACAAATTAAAAGAAGAATTAGAATCTATGTTAAAAGGTGTATTGGATCCAATTTATGAAGAAGAGATAGTTGGAGAATTTGAAGTAATTCAAACATGGAAACATAGTGAAGTGGGTACTATTTGTGGTGGAAAAGTAATATCAGGAAAAGTATCAAGAAAAGATAAATGTAGAGTAATTAGAGATGGTGTTGTGTTATATACTAGTGAAATATCATCATTAAAACACCAAAAAGATGAAATGAAAGAAGTTAGTGAAGGAAAAGAGTGTGGACTAACTGTTAAAAACTTCAATGATATAAAACCCGGAGATATTATTGAATTATTTAAAGAAGTACAAAAATCATATGATGAGGTTAAATCTTAATGGCAAGTGAAATTAAGTTAAAGAGATATGAATCATTAATTATTGATGTAGTCAATAAAACCATTGCCATGGAAGTTAATAATCCACTTGTTAAACAAGCACGAGCTACATATTGTAAATTAAGCAATGATTTGTCATTATGTAAAATCTATGTAGTATGCCAAGATGATAAAAATGAATCAAAAATAATTGAAACAATCAATAAAATAAAAGGATTATTCCGATCAAGGATATGTGAAGTTTTAGATATATATAAAACACCTCAGATTACTTTTGAAAAAGACAAAACTATTGATTATGCAAGAAATATTGATAGAATATTAAAAGATATAAAGGAAAAAAAGCATGAAGAATAAAACAAAGCTTATTGATAATGTTTCTAACTTCCTACACTCTGAAAGAGGATTCAAGAAATCTTGAATGCGTTCTTTTTTTGTCATATTATTTTTATCTGCAATTTTTGGGGTTATCCTTGGTATTTCATATAACCTAGGGCCATTAGCTAATCCAACAATTCCTTCTGGTGTCAATTATATTAGAACACTATCATTACCAACAAATGGAAAACTTTTGAATGTAGCTACATATATTTCAATTGCTGGTATTTGTTTAATGGTATTTCCTTTTATTTGTGGTTTTGCAACTTGGATGATAGGTATTAACCAGGTCACAAGATCTAGTTTCTTTCATCTTTTTATATGGTTATGTATTGGTATAGCAAGTATATTAGCTATGATTGCATTAGTTTTATTTATAAGATCTTCTATATTTAATGCAAATGAATTTCCAAGCACTGACGTAAGTACCTCGTCATATATTAGTGATAAAATGGAAGGTATAATAAATGCAAGATAATAATTATAATGAATTCAATGATCAATATTCAGTTGATCAAGGTTATGATCAAGTAAATAATGAAAATAACCAACAATACTATCAAGACCAAGCATATTATGACCAATATTATGGTGGAACTAATATGCAATATAATGCAGATCAAATAACAAATTATGAACAAGCATATGATACCAATAGCTATCAAAACTATTATGATGCATATTATCAAACAACAACAGATGTCGCTTCTCAACAACAATATTATCAAGAGTTATATGCATATTACATTAATAATTTTGATCAAATGAAACAAGCGTTTCCAAAAAAGAAAAAAATTGTTAGATGAGAAGATATTGCTAGTCAATACAATTCGTTAGAAGCGGCCAATGAATTTATTGATTTATTAAATCAACAACAAGAACAACAATTATCTCAGCAAACTGCTACTAGAAATCAAGAAAAAGAATTTGCAGATGTTTTAAATAATGATAATAATCCATATGGATATAATTATTAGTTTTTATCATATTCCAATCTATCAAATTTAATATATAATTAATATGTAAATATTAAAATCTATAATATGGAGGATTTATGGCTGCTAAGAAAATAGCAATAAATGGTTTTGGAAGAATTGGACGTCTTGTATTTAGAAGAATTCTTGAAGATGAAAAATTATGAGATAAACAATTTGAAATTGTGGCAATTAATGATTTAACTAATTCAAAAACATTAGCTCATTTACTAAAGTATGATTCTGCACAAGGAAAACTTTGTGAATGTATGTTTAAAATTTCAAGTGATGATAAACACATTATTGTTAATGGTAAAAAAATTCCAGTTTTTGCTGAAAGAGACCCAGAAGCATTACCTTGAAAAAAATTAGGTATTGATATTGTTGTTGAGTCAACAGGTTTCTTCTGTTCTGAAGAAGGAGCACAAAAACACATCAAAGCTGGAGCAAAGAAAGTTGCAATTTCAGCACCTGCAAAGGGTGATATTAAAACTATTGTATTTGGTGTTAATGATGACACTATCACAAAGACTGATAAAATTATTTCAGGTGCTTCATGTACAACTAACTGTTTAGCACCAATGGCTAAAGCAATTGATGATGCTTTTGGAATTGAATCAGGATTAATGACTACAATTCATGGTTATACTGGAGATCAAAGAATTGTTGATGCTCCACACAGTGATTTAAGAAGAGCAAGAGCAGCAGCAGTTAATATTGTGCCTACATCAACAGGTGCTGCTAAAGCAATTGGTTTAGTGTTACCAAAATTAAAAGGTAAATTAGATGGTTTTGCATTAAGAGTTCCAGTTGTTACAGGTTCAATTGTTGATTTAACATTTAAAGTTAAAAAGTCGGCAACAATTGAAACAATTAATAAAGCTGTTCAAGATTTTGCTAAAAAATCAAAAGCAATTGCTTACTTAAAAGACCCAGTAGTATCATGTGATATTATTGGTGCAACATATGGTTCATTATTTGACCCAGCACTAACAAAAGAAATTGACTCAAAAGATGGAAAATTATTTAAAGTAATTTCTTGATATGATAATGAAATGAGTTATGTTTCTCAATTTGTTAGAACATTAGAAGTGTTTGCAAAGAAATAATCTATTAATACATTTATTTAATATTTAATTAAAAAAGCCAGAAATGGCTTTTTTAATTTATAAGAATTCTATTCTTGGTATACTATAACTGATGCAATAATATATTGGTCTTCATTGCTTGTTGAAATAGAACACTTGAAAATTGAATTTAACCATACATACTTATTATTTTGTTTTATGATTGAAATTGATGGAAGTGGTACTAATTTTTCTAAACATTTTAATATTGCTTCTTTAATTGATCATCTAGTTGCTAAAAAATGTTTTCTTTCATTAGTATCGTTAATTTTATTAAATTCTTCTAATTCAATTTTTGACAATATTTTAATAGGTAAGTTAGAATTATTAAATTCTTCTCTATTAATATTTACTATATCTATCCCATTAGAAATAAACATGATTATTTAATAACCTTAGTTGCAGAAGTTTTTTTTGTTTGGCTTGCTGCTTGGGTTTTAGGGTTTGTATGACCAGAGGATTCAATATTTTTTTCTACTTGTAATAATCTTTTATTAATTTGGTCCATTGAATAACCACCTGACTTTAATTGATCTAACTGAGAACTTAATAGGGCAGCTTCTTTTTTTGATTCATTAAGTTTTTTTTCTAAATCTTTATAATTGTTACTCAATTGTTCATAATCATTAACAAGTTTATTATGCTTTGTTATATATTTAGAAAAATTTGCAAAAATTTCATCAAGTGTTTGATCTACTGAATTTGGATCATATCCTTTATTTTTAACTTCAAATTTTTTATCTATAACATTTTCTATAAATTTTAAAATATCATTTTTTTCCATATTATTATTTATTTTACCAAATTAATAAGCTCTTCCAAAAATAACTATATCTTCACTATCTTTTTTTGTAAAGAAACATTTAGATTTTTCTTTACCAATAATAACTCTTGGTGTAGCACCAGTTAGCTTCTTAACTTCTTGTTCATCAGCTTCTGAACCTGCTCAATGAACTTTAGCTAATTTTTTTTGTTCTAATACTTCTTTTAATTCTTCAATACTATTAACACTAACAATAGATTCATCTAAATGCTTTTTAGCTTTACTATATAAGTTTTTCTTTAAAGTAATTAATTCATTTTTAATTTTATCTATTAAGTCATCAAGTTTTACTTTTTGTTTAATTAAATCATCTCTTCTTATTAAGGTAACTTCATTGTTTTGAATTGTTTCATTTCCAATTATTAATTGAATTGGTGTTCCAATAATTTCACCATTAGATAATTTTGAACCTAATCCATCATCATTATCGTCAATTAGAATTCGATATTTTTTTAGTTTTTTTGTTAATGTAGATACAATATCTTTTAATTCTGGATTCTTTTTTAATCCCATAACATTTATTTTAATTTGGGTTGGAGCAATAGCTGGCGGTAGCACTAAACCATTGTCATCACCATGTACCATAATGATAGCTCCAATTAATCTAGTAGAAACACCTGCAGAATTTTGATAAACATTTTCAAATCTATTATCTTTATTTTGGAATTTAATATCATAAATTTTTGAGAAATTATTACCTAAATAATGACTTGTACCACATTGAAGAATTTGTCCATCTTGCATTAAAGCTTCAATGGTAAATGTATTGTCTGCTCCAGCAAATCTTTCTCCTATAGTTTTTTGGCCACACATTACAGGAATGCAAAGTTCTTGATTAACAATT
Source organism: uncultured Mycoplasmataceae bacterium (assembly GCA_949290735.1). Taxonomy (GTDB): domain Bacteria; phylum Bacillota_I; class Bacilli_A; order Mycoplasmatales; family Mycoplasmoidaceae; genus Mycoplasma_L. The sequence goes on along the minus strand of CASESV010000011.1, from coordinate 18,794 downwards.
TTTTCATAAATCTTGATAATCTTTTCAGTGAATTGAAAAGCTTCATTTTTACTAGCAAAGATAGAATGTAATTCTTGTCAATAAAATTCTGAATTTCTTAAAAAAGGTTTTGTTGTTTTTTCAGCCCTTAAAACATTACATCACTGATTAACTTTAATTGGTAGGTTTTTATAACTAGACGTGATATGGCTAAAATATTTACAAAATAAGATTTCACTTGTTGGTCTTATGATGTAAGGAGAATCTAATTTTTTATCACCAATAGAATTTACCATAAAACACTCTGGCGCAAAACCTTGTAAATGTTTAGTTTCTTTTTGAAATTCTGAATATGGAATAAGAAGTGGAAGGGCAACATTTTTGATGTTTAATTTTTTAAATTCTTGATTAATTAAGAATTGAATTGACTCTCATATTGATCAAGCATTTGGTTGTAATATCATACTTCCTTTAATATCACCATAAACAACTAGTTGTGCATTGTTAATGATGTTTGTGTATCATTGTGCGAAATCTTCATCTCTTTTAGTAATTTTTTCAAGTTTAAACATAAAGTACCTAAAATATCATACTTATTATATAATATTTATTATGAATAAGTTTATTTATGATTTAAAAAAATGAATAACTAAATTGTTCCCAAAATTTGTTAATTGAGTAATTCAAAACAAGAAGTTTATTTATATTTCATATTTTTTATTGTTTGGAATATTATTTTTAATCCCTTTTTGTTTATATTTATTCTCAGGAATTGGAATACAATTTGATAACTTAGAAGGTGCAGGTTCTGCTCCAAGTTTTAATGGTGTTTGATTTTTAGATGATTATATTGGGAATAATGACAAACAATTACTTGGTCAATATATACCAAGCTGAACTTCATTAGATTATATGTTTAGTAATACTGGATTTGATAATTCAAATAGATATGCACAATTAGCTTATCAATTATATTTAATGAATAAAGCTGTTTTACCAATATGAATTGCAGGAATAGTTTTTATTGTTGTACCTATAATTGTTTATTTTTTATTTAAAAAGATTATTAATCCATGATTTAGAAAAAACCTTGAAAGTGTTGATCAAAAAAATAATGTTGAAGCTCAGACATTATCAGATTCTTCTTCAAATGAAGCATTATTTCAAAATAATAATGAAAAAAATATTGAAAATCAAAATAATAATGATATTATCAATAATAACCAAGATGATAAATAGTCATTTTGATATGGATTTTAATTAATAAGATAAAGAGGTATTTTAAATGTCAAATAATCCAAATTACATTTTTGCCCTAGGTGGTTTAGAAGAAATAGGTAAAAATACATATGTTATTGAGGATAATGATAGTATTTTTATTTTTGATGCAGGTATAAAATTTGCTAATGATGAGCTTTTAGGAATGAGTGGAACAGTTGCAAATTTTACTTATCTAAAAGAAAATGAACATAAGATTAAATCTTTAATAATAACTCATGGACATGAAGATCATATTGGTGGGATTCCACATCTATTAAGAATGGTTAATATCCCGGTTATCCATGCACCATTATTACCAGCAAAATTAATTGAAAAAAAGATTTCTGAACATAAAGATATTACACCTCCTAAAATTGAAGTTATTGACGATAACTCAAAACTTATTTTTGGAAGAACAGAAATTGATTTTTGTAGAGTGTGTCACTCTATTCCAGATTCATTTATGGTTTTCATTAAAACAGACAATGGTAATATTGTTAGTACTGGAGACTTTAGATTTGATTTTGCAACAGCAGGAGATGAAACTGATTTAAAAAAATTAATGGAATTCTCAAGAAGAGGTGTGGATGTTTTATTATGTGAATCAACATCTAGTGATGTTCCTGGATTTAGTGAAAGTGAAAAATATATTATTGATAATTTAAAAACTATGATGATCAATGCTCCTGGAAGAGTTATGATTTCAACTTTTGCTTCACATTTAGGTAGATTGGAAGAAATTATTGCAGTCGCTATAAGACTTGGTAGAAAAATTGCTATTCTTGGTAAGTCAATGCAAGAAAATATTAAAATATCAAGAAAAATTGGTTATTTAGATGTTCAGGATAGTGATTTTATTAATCCAAAAGAAATTGATAAATATCCGGATGAAGAAATTTTAGTTATTTTAACAGGATCTCAAGGTGAACCAACAGCTGCACTTAATACAATGGCTAATGGAGAACATAGCAAAATCTTTCTAAAACCAACTGATACGATTATTTTATCTTCTAATCCAATTCCAGGAAATTTTGCAAATGTTGATATGATGATTAACAATTTATATAAAAGAGGAGTTAAGATTATTGAAAATAGACCGGAATGTAGAATTCACTCATCAGGTCATGCTACTAGAAGTGAGCAACAATTAATGATCAAAGCAATTGATCCTAAATATATTTTTCCAATTCATGGAGAATATAAAATGTTAAGATCTCTACAAAACAATGCAATCGATTTAGGATTTCCTAAAGAAAACATTTTAATTACAGTAAATGGTCATAAATTAAAATTTGAAAATCATGAACTAAGCTATACTGATATTTATGTTCCAGCAAATCCAATGTTTATTGATGGTAAATCAGTTTCAAGTGATTCAATCAATGTGATTGAAGAACGAGCAGTACTTAGTGATAATGGAATTGTTAATGTAACATTATATTTTGATAAAGATCGTAAAAAATTATTAACCAAACCATTATTAACAACTAGAGGTTGTTTTTTCACTAAAACATCAACTAATTTTTTAACCAAAATATGTTATTCAATTGCTAGTGAAATTGAAACAATCATTGGAGCATATGGATATGATCAAGATAAAATAATTAGTAAAGCAATTGAAGTTACTGAAGTATTGATTTGAAAATGCAAAAAGAAAAAACCGTATATTAATGTTAATATTTTTCTAGATGAAAATAGTTGTGTTATTCCTAACCAAACAAATATTGATAACGTTATTACAAATTTAGAAGCAAATGATGATTAGTTATAAAAAATAATTGTCTTTTTTAATTTTTCAACTTCTTTTTTACCTAATAGTTTTTCAATTACTGCAAAACTAAAATCCATAGCAGCAGCTGGTGATCTACCTGTGATGATATGTTTATCAACACAAACAGGTTCATCAACATATGTATTTTTGAATGTTGATTCAAATCCAGGGTAGCATGTAGCTTTTATCCCATTTAATATTCCTAAAGTACCTAAAACAGATGGTGCAGCACAAATTGCATAAATACCTTTTTTGTTTTCATGAAATTTTAATAAATGTTTTTGTAATTTAGCTACACCTTCATTATTTTTAGGTGGTCAGTTTTCAATAAAATATTTCTTATGACCATTTCCACCAGGTAAAAAGATTGCATTATATTGATCTAAATTAGTTGTTTCAATAACGCCATCACAACTAATTTTTACACCAGAACTTAATAGAATTGAGTTCTTTTTTTCTAATGAAATGGTATCTACTCTCAAACCTGCCCTTCTTCATATATCGATTGGAGTAATTAATTCAATATCTTCTGTTTCATTACAAGCAATAACTGCAATTCTAATCATTTTTTACCTCTTTCAAGTATTTATTTAAATTATAACATAAATATTATGTAGATAAATGGCTTGCTAAGACTTAACTAATAAAATCTAAAAATTGATATTTTAAAAATTTTTCAAACTTTTTGGATAAAAAAAATAAAAAATAGCTATTAATATATGAACACATTAATCAATAATTGCTGTTCATTATTATTTTAATTATTCAAAAATATAGAGAAATAGGCATTCTTTCTCTATTTATTAACCCATTTTAATTTCAAGTAAAAAAGGATAAACTATGTATTATATAAAGAAAATAGATAAAGACTATTTAAAACAAAATGAAAATGAATATTTTAATATTTATTTAGATAGTATAAAGGCAAAAGAAGATTCTAGTATTTTGAATCTATCAGGAACAGTTAAAATAATAAGTAATGCAAAATTACCTAATTTTACATATTATTTAACATTAGAATCTAGTTTAGGAAAAGCAGATAAAATAAATTTAAACTTAATAAAGACTAATGAGAAAACTAAAAATAATGAAGTTATTTGAAGAGAAGAATATTATAGTTTCAATATTTATTTTAATTTAGATGATTCAAGTAAGTATAGTGGCAAAGTATATAACAAGCATGTATATTTTAAATTTATTCCCATAATGAATCAGAATGTAATTAATGATTTTAAAATTAGTATTGATAATAATATTTTATATAACTTTATCTATAATTTAAATAACCAAAATCTTTATAAAGAAAGCATTTATTCTAATAACTTTAAATTAGAAGCAATATCAAAGAAAATAAATTTAGCAGAATTGGAAAATATTAGTGATGAATCAAATGTATATTACATTAAGCATGAAGATCATTCAAGTTTAATTTCCTCATTTTTTCATTTAAATTTTGAATCACCAATTAAAATAGAAGATTATCAAGCAAAATTAACATATATTAGTGAAAATAAAATTAATGAAATTGATATTGAATTAAGTGTGGATAATATTAACCAAACTATATATGTTAAACCAAAGTATTGGTATTTTTATAATAGTAATTTATTTGAAATCAGTAATGAAGGTTCATATGGTATCATTGCCAATTCAGATTTAAATTTTAAGATAGATATATCGTTAATTCTTAATATCAATAATACAAAAAAATATTTTGATTATAGTAATGAATTTAGTTTAAAACAAAATGATTATTTTAAATTAATAAATAATGTAAAAATTGATCATAAAAATTTTGTTTTAAGTGCATACATGGAGGTTCAGAATTATGAAATATTTTAAACCATTTTATATTGGTTTAGCATTAGCTAGCATATTTAGTTTTTGTATTATTAGTTTAAGTTTAATACAACCAATAAAACAAATTAGTAGCAATAGCAAAAATAATGAAAATTATAAGCAATTATTTACAAATCCATCAGTGGATAAATATTTAATTAGTTACAACTTAAATGATTTAAATGAGATAGAAGTAATAAGAACATTAACATCAGTTTATAATGGTATTTTAATATTTGACGATGAAAAGATTGAACAAAAATTAATGAGACTAATTTATGAAAAAGTTAATAATAAATTTAAACTAAATAATAATCTATTTTTAAATATTAAATATCAGCTTAAAAATAAATATGAACTTTATATTGACGCAAGATGAGCAAACAAGAATAAAATAGTAAAAAACTTAAAAACTGAAATATACTATGATAATATATACATTAAATTAAGTGATAATGTATTATAATATTAATAAATAATTAGAGGGTTTATGACAAAAATTGAAAGTGTTATTGTTGAAGTTGCAAAATCAAATAATATTAAAATTGATATAAGCAATAAATCAATAGAATTAAAAAAACTTGGGATTGATTCATTAGCAGCAATGAATTTGATTATGCAAATAGAAGAAAAAATGTCTAAAACTCTAGATGATAGTGTTTTGATTAATATTAAAACACTAGATGATTTGATAAAAGCTTTCTCTTAATTAATAGGGGTATAGTTCAATGGTAGAACTACGGACTTCAAATCCGTGTGTTGTGGGTTCGAGTCCTGCTACCCCTGCCATTAAAAATAAATCCAGCATTGCTGGATTTTTTAATATATACCATGATCTTTTTTACTTTTTTTATCTTGTTGTTGAATAAATGTTTTTTTGATTCATTTTAACTTATCATTTTTACACATTATATATAAAGTATCTAATTTGTGAATAACATGATTTTGCACATTGCACTTAATGTCTGCATTTGCTTCATTTTTTAAAACACCAAAGATAGAAATCTCATCAGTTGTATAATCAGATATTAAATGACCAACGCACTTATCATTTGAAACTTTAACTCTAATAATTGAATGAGTTGTTCCTTGTCTAAAAATATCGATATCTTCATTTATAATTTTTGATGCAATTGTTTGTGCGGTAATTTCTTCTGGAATAACTGTATGTACAATACCAAGAGATCTTAATACTCTGCTATGTACTTTATTTTGTGCCTTTGCAATGATATTTTTTACTCCCAAGTCTTTTAAATTAACACATGTTAAAATAGAATCTTCAATTTTTGAAATGGCCACAACCACATAATCAGCAATTGTTACGGTTGTTGATTTTAAAACCTCAAGGTTACTTGAATTCAATTCAATTACATTATCAAATGAATAAGATGCTGAAAAGTTATCAATAATAGATTTATCAATATCACTTACTGTAACATCATAACCATTTTCGTTTAATAAAAGAGCTAAACTCTTTCCAAATTTTCCTAATCCAATAATAAATACATTTTTTTTCATAGTAAAAATATTATACTATAATATTCTATATCTTAAAAATTGATAATATGCCAAATTTAAGAAACAAAATAGAAAAAAAATTAAAAAATACAAAGAAATATTTTACTAAACAAAAGGTAAAAAATATTTTATTTGGGGCAACAACAGGTAGAAGAATTTTTAGAATATATTTTCTTTTAATTTTTATTGCGGCAATTTTATTATATTTGCCATTTTCATTTCAAAATTTTTTAGATTCAGGTTTTAGTGAATCATTTAAATATGTTTCTAATCATTACATCATTACATTATCTAATGGTGATGTTATAAAGATAAATTTTTTTGATACTTTATTCATGTCAGTTAGTAGTTTTTCAGATACAGGATTAACACTATTTTCTATTAATGAGGTATATTCTGTTTTTGGAAAAATAATGTTGATGATCACTATACAAATTGGTGGTTTTGGAATAATGTTTTTTATCTTTATTTTTTGAAAGCTTGTGAGAAAGGTTGATAAAATTTCATTGAACCAAGCATTAATGGCTCAATCCGAAAAAGGAAACACGAAAATTGGTAGTAATGAAAAAATGATTATAACTTCATCCTTAATTATTATTATCATTGAAATTTTATTTGCTTTCTTTTATTCAGTTTGATTTTTATGTGTGCCATCTTATGAACAAATTTTATACACTGGGGGTGCTAATGGTTTGTTACCAGAACCGTTGCCTATTTATTATGATAATCCAAATGGTATTTTCACTTCAGTTTATCAAAATCCATCAGAAGCATTTTTTGCAGGTTTCTTTCATTCAGTATCTGTTGTTAATAATGCAGGATTAGATATTATGGGTGATTATTCACTATCAGCATTTAGAAATGGGATTCATACTTTATTTTTATTTGTAACCATGTTTCAGTTTATCTTAGGTGGAATCGGTTTCCCTATTATTTTTGATATTTTCTCAAAATGAAAATTAGTAAAAAGAAGTAAGATAATTAAGATAAATGATAAAAATATTAAAAAATGATATTGAAGAATTTCAATTTTAAAATCTCATAAACTATCATTATTTAGTAAATTAACTCTTTGGTCTTATTTTATAATAGCAATATTGGGAATTCTTTTTATTTTTATGTTTGAAGCTTTACCAACATCATCCAATAATATCATTTGAGAAAATGGAATTATGTTTGGTCCAAATAATGAAACACTTACATGGTATAACAAATCAGTTAATCTTATTTTCCAATCAATCACTACAAGATCAGCAGGGTATGCTACCTTTGATAATTTCTTATTAAATACATCAACGAAATGATTAAATATTAGTTTAATGTTTATTGGTGGTTCAGCTTCTTCAACAGCAGGTGGTATTCGGGTTACAACTTTAGCTATTATTGTGATTGCTATTTATCATAAGCTTAGAGGTTCTAAAAGAGTTTCAGTATTTAAGAGAAACTTAGATAATGATGTTATTATGAATTCATTTATTGTTTTTACTTTCTCAATCTTTATGATATCAATTGGTGGGGTCATAATCATCAATGATATTACAGGTGTTTATGATTTTCATAGTAGATTAAATAATTATTTTACTGATGCAATATTTATATCTTCATCTGCTTTTGGTACTACTGGACTTTCAACTGTTGATATTTATGAGTTAAAATGATGATCAAAACTATATTTAATGTTCTTAATGTTTGTTGGTCAATATGGTGTAAGTTCAACAATTCTTGCTTTTAAGAGAAAGAAAATTAAAGAAAATTTATTTAACTATCCAACTGAACCAGTAAGAATAGGTTAATTTATATACTAAAAGTAATATAATATATGTATGCCTTTATATTTAATAATTATTTTATCAATCGCAGGAGTTATTCTTATCTTATTAGGTTTATATACAATTATTTTCCTAAGAAGATTTTTTATAGTAATCAAAAAAATTGATTATTTAGTGGAAGATATAACATATAAAACTGAAACATTAAGTCCTATTATTGATTCGTTATTAAAACTTTCATCATATGTTGATGTTATGGAAGATATTGTTAAAAAGAATACTGAATCAATTAAGAAAATTACAAATGATAATAAAATAGCCTTAAATAGATATCGTAAACAATTAGAAAAAGTACTAAATGAAAAATAATGAATCTCTCTCTTTTAAATCATTTGTAAAATCATTATTTTCAAATTTACTATGAAAAGCTATTGAAATTAAACAAGATGAATTTGATCAAGCATTAGTTCTAACAAAACAAATTGCTAATATACATTCAATTAAAATAAAAGATATTATTAGTAAATATAATTTTTATTTAGATAAAATAAATGATTCCAATAACAATAAATTAATAAAGCTTTATAATAAAGCATATGAGCATATAGAAAGTTTAGATAATCCAAAATCAGTATTTGAATTTATAAGTAATCTATATAATTCAACATATTATATAGATGAAGCAGTTGACATATTAGAGGGTAGAAAATGATAAAAAATGTAGTTGTATTTGGTGGTGGTTCTGGTTTATCTACTACTTTGAAAGCAATCAAAACAATTAAAGATATCAATATATCTGCTGTTGTAACGGTTGCAGATTCAGGTGGTTCTACTGGTGTTATTAGACATTATTACAAATCTCCAGCACTTGGTGATTTAAGAAGGGTTATTGGTTCATTATCGCAAAAAGAAACATTTTTTAATGATTTAATGGAGTATCGATTTAAGCAACAAAATAAACAAAGCCCACTTGATAACCATTCATTAGGTAATTTAATTATGTTAGCATTAAATGAAAAATATGGATTTTATGATGGAGTAAGATTTTTATCAGACGTTTTAAAAATCAAAGGAGAGGTTATTCCTCTTACTGATAATGAAGAATGTGAATTACAAGCTGAGTATGAAGATGGCACGATTGCTGAAAAAGAACATAATATACCAAATGAACAAAAAAAGATCAAAACCATTTCATATAAAAATGATGTTAATATCAAAGTTAATCCCAGAGTTATAGAAGCAATTAGAAATGCTGATTTAATTGTTTTTTCTTTTGGAAGTTTGTATACATCAATTATTGCATCAATAGCTTTAAGTGAAGTTAAAAAAGTTTTGATTGAAAACAAAGATAAGAAATTTGTTTATCTTTGTAATATAGTTACCCAACCTGGTGAAACAGATAATATGAATGCTTATGATCATATTAATGCTATTGAAGAACACCTTGAACATGGAATTATTGATTACATTTTAATTAATAATGACACTCCATCAAAAGAACTATTAGAAAAGTATTCTAAAACTAACTCTAAAATGGTTGAAATCGATGATAATATTAAAAAATCTCATTGTATAATCTTATCAGAAAGCTTGATTGATAATAGTAATCATGAACATATTAGACATGATATTAAAAAAATCAATAAAGCATTTAAAAAATTATTATTGTTATTAAAGGAAGATTAAGATGAAAATTTTAGTTATTGGTGGTGCAGGATATATTGGTAGTTGCTTTGTAGAACATATCATTAATAATACAACTTTTGAGGTTGTTGTTTTAGATGACTTATCAACAGGATTTAAACAAGCAGTTCATCCAAAGGCAAAATTTTATGAAGGTTCTGTATTAAATTACAATACACTTGATAAAATTTTTAAAGAAAATGAAATATCAGGAGTTTTTCATTTTGCAGCTAAATTAATTGTTCCAGAATCAGTTAGAGAACCTATTAAATATTGAATTAACAATGTTACTGGTATTGGAATATTGTTAGATGCAATGAGAGATAATAAGGTTAATAATTTAATCTTTTCTTCAACAGCAGCAGTTTATGGTTTTCCAAAATCAGTTCCTGTTGATGAAGATGCAACTAAACAACCATGTAATCCTTATGGTAGTAGTAAATTAGCTTGTGAAACCTTAATTCAAGAAGCACATCATGCATATGGTATTAATTATGGAATATTAAGATATTTTAATGTTGCTGGGGCGAGTGATTCAGGTTTATATGGTTCAAGATTATTAAACCCAACATTATTAATTCCTGTCATTAATAAATCAATCATCTTGGATCAAACTATGCAAGTTTTTGGCAATGATTATGAAACAACAAAAGATGGGTCATGTGTAAGAGATTATATTCACATTGAAGATTTAGTAGCAGCTCATTTAATGACCTTTAAACATATTTTTAACCAAAACACTTGTGCCATTTTTAATTTAGGTACAAATGAAGGATATACGGTACTTGAAGTAATTAATAATTCACTTATTGCTACAGGTAAACAAGTTAAATATACAATTGCTCCAAGACGTGAAGGAGATCCTGATCGATTAATTACTAAAAACGATAAAATTAAAAATACAATTGGATGAACTCCTAAAAAGAATTTAATTGATATGATTAAATCAGATTATCTTTTTAGAAAGAAATTATATGAATAAAAATGTTTATTTAGATATTGGTAACCAACTAATTAAAATTGGATACTACGATAAAAAAAATTGTTTTCAAGTTAAAAGAATATCTTCTAAAAAAATAGATTTAACTGAACTTGATAAAATTTTAAATGAAATTAATTTTAAAAAAATATATATAGGTAGTGTAGTTAAAAATGCAAGTAAAATTCTTGAAATGCATTTTAAAAAGCAACATTATGAATATGAATTTATTACAAATGAATTATTTAAAGAACAAATTAAATTAGAAAAATCTATTCATTTAGATGAAGTTGGTACTGATATCTTAGGTTTTTGTTATTACATCAAAAATAAGAACAAAACATTAGCAATTAATTTTGGAACAGCCACTGTTGCAATTTATTATGATCAAATGTTAAATGGGGTAACCATAGGAACAGATTTTTTTAATAGTTATGAAGATTTGCTTAAAATCTTATCATCTGAAATACCATTAGAAGCAATCAATAAATTTGGGACAAATACAAACGATGCAGTTAATGCAAGTAAATATTTTTTAATAAATGGTTTTATTAATGAAATTTTAAAAAACTATCAAGATTTAAATGAAATTATTTTTACTGGTGGTAGTAGAAGAATTTTTTACTTATACAAAAATATCACTAATATAAAGATAACTGAAATTGATGAAGCTGTTTTATTAGGTTATAAACAACTTATTGAAGATAAGCATACAAAATAATAATTTGTTTTAAAATTGAATTATGTGTATAATATTTGTGTTATGCAAAATAAAGATCAAATTTTAGAAAAAGAAACAAATAATAGAGAGAGAGAGAGAGAGAGAGCATCTAAATAAAAAGGATCTTTTTCATAAACTTTCTAAATTATCAAGTAAACAAATTAAAGATATTGGTTTAACAAATAAAGATATTGATTATTTAAAAAACAAAATATTAAACGATAAATTAGGATTAGTTCTTAACTATGAAGAACATGATGAGTTTTTTGAAAATCATTATTTTGGTTTAGAAGAAGTTAAAGACTTACATATTAATCCAAAAGATAAAAATAATCACTTATTAATTGAAGGTGATAATTATTATGCTTTAAAAGCATTATTAGCTTCTGGTATTAAAGTTGATATAATTTATATTGACCCACCATATAATACAGGCAACAAAGATTTTGTTTATAACGATTCATTTGTTGAGAAGGATGATCAATTTAAACACTCTAAATGATTATCATTTATGAAAAACAGATTAGAGCTAGCAAGAGAATTATTAGCTGATGATGGTGTTATTTTTGTTTCTATTGATGATAATGAACAAGCTTATTTAAAAGTCTTGATGGATGAAATTTTTGGGGAAGAGAATTTTATATCTAATTTGGTTGTAGAGTTAACAAAAACACAAGGAATGAAAGTTGGTGCAGCTAAAAAAGGGAGTGTTGTAAAAGGATATGAAAATGTTTTAATGTATGCTAAAAATTTAGATTCTATAGATATGGTTGTAAAACAAATAATGTATGATAAGACTGATACGAGATATGATACACATTATAATCAATATTGAGATTCAAGTCTTAAAACTCCTATAACAATAACTGAATGATTAAGAAATCAAAATTTTGCCATTAAAGAATTTGAAAAATATCAATTGAAGATAACAACACAAAATATTGATAAATTAATGAATATTTCTAATGAATTTAATGATTTTATTATTAAAAATTCTTCTAATTTTTTTCACATTAGAAATATAGATTCGGATGAAATTCAAAACATAAACAATATTGAACTTAATAAAGTTTTTGAATATAAAAAATATCTATTAATTAAAAAAAGTGAAAGTTCAAAAATTCAACAACTTCAATCAATGGAAATGTCAATAAAATTAACTAATGATTATGTTCCAGAAATAAGAAGATCCTCAATTAGAGGAAATTTATGAAAAGGATTTGATAAAGATTTATCAAATTTGGATAAAGAAGGGAATGTTTTATTTAAAAATGGTAAAAAACCAATAAGACTTATAAAACAACTTATTGAATGAGTAAATAATAAAAAAGACTTAGTGGTCTTGGATTTTTTTGCAGGTTCAGGAACAACTGCCCAAGCCGTTATGGAACTTAATGAAGAAGATGGTGGTAATAGAAGATTTATATTATGTACAAATAACGAAAACAATATAGCTACAGATATATGTAGGGAGAGAATATATCGTGTAATTAATGGAAAAGGATCTAAAAATGAAATAATTGATTGAAAGTATTCTGATGATAAGAAATCATTAAATAATAATTCAATGAAATATTTAAGAGTTAAACCAATTCATAAGATTAATGGAGATTATGAAGATATAAATGATATGGAACCAATATATGTCGATGAATTCGATAAGGATTATATATCAATAAAGGATTTTAAATAATGATTAAAAATAATCAAATAAATAAAACTATTCAAAACACAAAAGAAGAAATATTGGGGATTATAGAAAATGAAAAATGTATTATTAGTTTAGTCGGTAAAAATGCTACATTTAAAACTGAGCTACTAGACAAAATTAATAATCATTTATCAAATGATAAAAAATATAATGTGTTATTTTTTAAAGCTGAAACCACTTTTAATGATGAATATAAAGAAAAAGTAAAAGATACACAATTTATAAAGGAAATTAGAAAATTTTTAAATAATATACTTTCTATAACCATAAAAATATCGAATAATGATGATATTAAAAAAATAAATTGCGTAAGAGAATCATTAGAAAAAATTTCTTGTGAAACAGATAATAAAAATAATGATGAATATTTTATACTTGATATTCTAAATTCATTTAAATTAGATGAAAACATCAAAGAACATCAAATTAAAGTTGAAATTTTAAATAACGATAAAAATAAAATTAATGATTACTCAAGTGGTCAAGGAATGTATTCACTATTAAAATTATGTTATTTAGTTATAAAAAATCATTCTCAACAAGGACAAAAAACTATTTTAATTATAGATGAACCGGAGAAACATTGTCACAAAACTTTAATCAAGAAAATTTTTAACATGTTATATGAACTTTATAGTTTAGATTTAAGAATAATTTTTGCTACTCATTCTGATTATCTTTTGAGCGAGTGTGTATCCAAATTTAGATCTAATGAAACAGATAAAAATTATATTTTTTATCATAGTAAAAATAATATCAAAAACATTTCAAACATTTTTGAGTATATTAAAAAAACAAATAGGAAAGAACAAGAAATAATTGTTTCATCATTGTTTGATGAAAATATTATATTAGTAGAGGGGTTAAAAGATTATGAATTTTTGAAAATAATATTATCTGAAAATGAATTAAATTCTTATTACTGTTCAATTTATGATTGTGGTGGGAAAACATGTGTTAAAAAAATAAAGGAAATAATATCCAATTTAGATATTGATAAAAATGTTAGATGTATTGTGGATGCCGACAAAGATGCACCAATTGATGATAAAGATTTTTATGAAATTAAGCCTAATCTTGAAACTGCAATAGAAGATCCAAAATTTGACAAAAAATCTGATATTAGTTTTTATTCTTATGAAAATTTAAAAGATAAAAAAGAATATAAAAAAATAAAAGAATATATAAAAAACTTTTTAGATAATAAAAATGGAGATTTTAATGAGTAAACAAAAACAATTAAAATATCAAACTGTAGCCATAGAAGAAGCAATTGGTCATTTAAATCAATATAATGAATTTAAATTACAAGCACCAACAGGAAGTGGTAAAACTTTTATTATTGCAAAATTAATAGACCAATATTTAGAAGATAGTTATTTAAATAATAAACTAACAACATTTATTTTTATTGCACCATCAACTGGTAAATTAGATCATCAAGGATATGAAAAAATAAGTAAATATTTAAAAAATGATTGAGTTAAAGGATATAGTGCAGAATATATAGGTACAAGCAACGAAAAAAAGAATAAATCATACTTAAAGAATATTGATTATTTTAAAGAAAATACAGTTTATTTTTTTGGGTGACAATTATTTAAAAAGAATACAAAAATTACTGAAATTAATTCAGAAAGAAATAATATTTATCGAGTAATAAATAATACAAAGTTAAAAAGTATTAATATTGTCTTAATCATTGATGAAGCACATAGAGAAGTTCAATCTAAAAAAGAAGATGAAAATGAAAAACAAAATATTATTAAGGAATTAAATCCATTCAAAATAATTAAAGTAAGTGCAACCCTAAAGCAAAAAGATATTGAACCCGATTGGATTATTACTTATGATGATGTAATTAATGAAGCTGCAATTAAAAAAATGGTAGATATAAGTAGTGTTGACACAACATTAAAAAACTATGATCAAATGGATGAAACAGCACAACTAATTTTATCAGCTATAAATAAACAAAAAGAAGTTAAAGAAGCTTATTTCAAAAATAATATTGATATTAATCCTTTGATTGTTATTCAAATTCCTGACAACGTTAATGTTGATGGTATAAGTACAGAAAAAGAATTACTTAAAAAGATTGATGAATTATTAAGAAAATATAATTATGAAAAAGGTATAAATTATGCTTTGTGATTAGATAAATTAAAAACCAACGATAAACAAGAAATTTTAGATAACAACTCACAAATTGATATTTTAATATTTAAACAAGCAATTGCTACTGGATGAGATATACCAAGAGCAAATATTTTAGTTAGAATACGTGATTCAAGTAATAAATCATTTAACATTCAAACATTAGGAAGAATTTTAAGAAATCTATTTTTTAAATATTACAATAATGATTTAATTGATAATGCTTTTGTATTTACCAAAGATGAAAAATATAAAGAATATATTAAACAAGAAGATATTGTAACTGAATCTAGTGATATTCAATATGTTGAGAGATCAAAAAAATCACAATGATCAAATCTTCAATTAAACAAAATTTTAATAAAAACTAATTATGAAGAAAATGAATTAATTAATCATATTGTAAAGACTATAATCAACAATAAGGAATTTTTAAAATTCTTTCATTATGATAATTCAAATAAAGAATGAACTAATGCAAAAATTCAATCTAAAGATATAATTGAACCTGATGCTAATAAATTTTATAAAGCAATAGAAAAATCAAAACAATCATCATTAGTACAACAGCAAAATAATATTAATTTATTTGATTTATATATTAAATTCAAAACAATCACTAAATCAAACACTTTAATCCATGGTGTTTTGGATCAATTAGCTAAAAGCTTAAAAAATATCAATAAAAAAATTAAGGAATTTTATTTAGCATGTTGATACAATTGAAAGTGACCAATTTTCAATATTGATAATAAGTTTTATACACTGAAAGAATGGATAGAAAATATTAAAAATGATTTCTTAAAAAATAATAAAATTCAAATAGAACAAGAAGTTTTTATGTTTCCAGAACAATATAAAGTAACGTCACATAAATATAAAATTGATGAGTGAGATGGAGTCAATTCTTTTAAAGTTTCAGTTTTAATAAAAAAACTTGATTCAGAACAAGAAAAAGAATTTTATAAAAAAATGAAAGATAGTTTTCGTGATGATGATGAAAACAATTTTATACATATTTTTAGAAATGGAACAAATCCAAAGTATGATTATTATATTCAATATATGGATGATGATGCCAAGGTATGTAAATTTTTCCCAGACTTTATTGTAGTAAATGAAAATACTAAAACTTGTTATATTTTTGAAGCTAAAGATCGTCAAAAATCAGTTGATAGGAATGCTGAACATAAATTTGATAAAATTATTGAAAATATTAATAATAATTTAATTAAAAAATCATATGAGTGTGATCAAATAATACGGGTGAGTTTAATTAATGATGAAGATTTAAATTTTATTGTCAACAATAATGAGAGTGGAAAGAAATTTAATGACATTAAAAAGATGATTTTATCAAAAGAATAATCTTTATTCAATATTAGAAACAAAATTGATAACAATAAATATAAAAAAGTTAATAAGAAAAAAATGCATTTTAGAACTTTTATTCCAATTATTTTATAGATAGAAGAAGAGTGATTATGTATTGTATGAATAAAAAAATGACATTATTGAGAATTAAAATAATTTTATATTTTAAAAAACAAACAAATTCTTAATAATAAATTTTTAATTTTTATAATTAAATCTAGAATTATTAAAAGATTATCAAAAGCTAAAAAATTAGGAAAAAAATTTTTGAACTTGCTCTTAAGTCCAAATGCTAATATTCTTATATAATAAAAATTAATATTATTACATGTGTTAAAATCATTACTATGAGTAAAAAATTTAAAACTTTTGATGAACAAATAAAACTATTAGAGCAAAAGGAATTATTTATTAATGATAAGAATAGATTAAAATGATATTTGCAATCATATAATTATCAAAATTTTATTAACGGTTATAATGATTTTTTTATGATTAATAATGATAGAAATAAAAATAAATATAAAAAAACAGCAAGCTCAGATGGGATTATAGAGTTGTTTAATTTTGATAGGTTAATATCTAAATATATTTTATCTTCAATCCAAAATATAGAAAGAATGGCATCAACTGCTCTTGCATATACAATTGCTAAAATAATGAATGATAATCAATTAGATCATGGAAAAATATTCAGCATTAAAGATGAAGATATTTTAATTAAAAAGATATTTATTATCAATGAATATGGTAATAAATTTACTGATATTAAAAAAAGATTTAAGAAAACATTTGAAGATAATAACGATAAATGTAAAAATATTTTTTCTAAATATAATAATTTTGTTGATATTCCAATATGAACATTAATTATCAATGCAACATTTGGTAATATTATATTTTTTTTAAATGGTCTTAAACCAAATATATTTTTTAATGTGATTAAAAATTCTAATTTAAAAAATATCAAAAATTTAAGCAAAGGTGAAATAATAACTTTATTCACTATACTAAAAGAAATTAGAAATAGAATTTGCCACAATAATGTTCTTTATAACATTTCATTGGTTGATGAAAGCAAAAGATCAGTGATCAAAAAAATTATTGGTAAAACAAGTTTGCGTAGTAGCAAATTTAAACTTTATGAGATTGTTAAATCTATTGAAAGAATTGATTCAAACACTAAGGGTGAACTTTCTAAACTTATATCTGAAAAATTTGATAATTTCAAATATGTAGATATAGATATTCTTAAAGAAATAAGACAAAATATATGAGATAAAAATTAAAGGTCATAACCCATAGTTATGACCCTGCGTGTGCTCATTAAGAACAACACCTATACAAAAATATTATAACATATTAGATTATAATAAGATTTTAAACATATAAAATATTTTGTTTTTGCAATGTTTATAAAAAAAGGAAAAACCAACAAAAGAAAAAATTTTCAATTAAAATAAAAGATTTTTAATAAAAAAATAAATAAAAGCATAATTATCTAATTTTTGTATATTTTTATACAATTTTTATATTTTTTGCTTAATATTTGTATATTTTTATACAAATTTAATATAATTAATATAGGTAGCAAGATGTTAAAATTACAAGATTTTATAGATATTCCGACAAAAGATACAACTTTGCAAACAATTAGAGATAATTTTTATAATTTAAGAAAATCAAAAAAACTTTCAAGAGAAAAATTATCTTTAATTTCTGGGGTTGATGTTGGAGTTATTAGAAGATTTGAGGAAAGCAAAAAAATCACTTTAGAAAATTTAATTCATTTAGCTTTTGCTTTGGGGGCAAACGAAAATTTAATAGATATTTTTAAAATTAAGAAAGAGATTAAAATATATGAATAATTTTAATTTCCTAAACAATTTAACAGTATTATTTAATAACAAGGAAGTTCAAAATAAAAATAATACGGTAATGTATTGAATTTTGGAGAAACTCTTCTTTAACAATTTAAAATTAAGAAGGAGTTTTTATGAAAAAAGATAATAATGAACAAATAGATATTCAAA
>CASESV010000010.1 GCA_949290735.1 uncultured Mycoplasmataceae bacterium | reverse complement strand
ACATATTCTATATCTTTAGGATATAATAAGGCAAGGAAGAAAATGCACAATATTTTCACATTTTTAAATTTAGGCTCATTTTCGCTGCAAATTATCAAAGAATATATTGTGAAAGTAAAATAGTAAATTTCTTTGATAAGTTATATATAATATTCATATGAGATTAGATGTTTATTTAGTACAAAATCATAATATAAAAACTAGAAATATAGCCAAACAATATATTGAAAATGGTTATGTATTAGTAAATGATGTAGTTTGCTATAAACCTAGTTTAGAAATAGAAGGTCAAATTGTTAAAATAATTAATAACTTAAAATATGTTTCAAGGGCTGGATATAAATTAGAAGCTGCTTTAAAAAAATGAAATATAAACATAGAAAATAAGATTGTATTAGATATAGGTGCAAGTACTGGTGGTTTTAGTGATTGTTGTATACAAAATGGTGCTAAATTAGTTTTTGCTTTAGATGTTGGTACAAATCAATTAGATGCAAAACTTTTAGAGTCTAAAAAAATAGTAAATTTATCCAATACAAATATTAAAGATATTAACAAAAATTTAATTTCAGATACTATTGAATTTATTGTTAGTGATTTAAGCTTTATTTCATCAAAATTCATGTTTGAATCACTAAAAAATATCAATATAAAAAATGGTTCATATTTAATAAGTCTAATTAAACCCCAATTTGAATTAAACAAAGAAATATTGAATAAGAATAAAGGTAAAGTAATTGATCAAAAATATCATGATTTAGCAATAAAAAATGTTGTTAAATATGCAAAAAATAATTGTTGCAAAGTCATTGATATTATGAAGTCACCATTATTAGGAGCTAAAAAACAAAATAAAGAATTTTTAATATGGTGTAAATATGAAAAAGAATAAAATAATTATGCATTTAGATTTAAATTACTTTTTTTGTCGTTGCGAAGAAATTATAAATCCTGAACTTGAAAATAAATACTTTGTTGTTGCAAATAATGATAATGGTGTAGTATCAACATCAAATAAATTAGCAAGAACTAAAAACATAAGATCTGCTATGCTTGTAAGTGAAGCCAAAAAATTATGTAATAATCTAATTATTGTAGAACCACATTTCAATCTATATAGTGATATGTCTAAAAGATTTTTTGATTGCCTTGTTAAAAATTTTAATCAAGAAATTGAAATAGCATCAATTGATGAATGTTTTATGGATGTTACATTTTTAATTGAAAAATATCATAACAATGTAGATATTTTAGCAAGTGAAATTATTAAAAAAGTTTATCAAGAAACAAAATTATATGTAACAATTGGAATTGGTAATAATAAATTTTTAGCTAAAATGGCTGGCGACAGCAAACCCACAAATAAAATTGCTAAAATATTTTATAAAGATATACCAGAAAAAATTTGACCTTTAAAAATTTCTTCTGTCATTGGTGTTGGAGTGAAAACATCTAAATTACTAAATGAATTAGGTATATATACAGTTAATGATTTTTTAAAATTTAATGATCAAAATAAATTAAAACAATTACTTCATAAAAGATATACAACACTATTGAATAGTTTTAATGGATATGATGATTTTGATGATATAGATCCACATCGTATTGAAAAAAGCATCTCGCAATCAAGAACATATAATATCGCAATAGAAAATGAATATGAGGCTAAAAAAAATCTTAAATGATTGTGTAACGAAATTAAAATAGAACTTGATAAAAACAACTATTCAGGAAATAAAATATTAGTACAAATAAAATATTATGATAAGACGAAATCAACAAAAAGCATTTCTAAAACATATTATGAGTATTTCTATGAATTAAAAAGAATGCAACAAGAAGTTATCAGATTATTTAATGATTTATGAAATGGACAAAAAATCAGACTACTTGGAGTTAGTATTTCTAATATAATTGATAAAAACAATATTAAAACTCAAAACCATTTATTTTAATTCTTCTTTTTTATAGTAATAAGTATTGTTATTTTTTAAATAATTAATTTTTGCCAAAATTAAATCAACATTTTCAGAAAATGATGTACTTTTAGTAATTGAATATGTACTTTCACTCGAAGAACTATCACTATCTCCATCAATTTCGTAATCTTCATTATAAAAAGTTAATACAGATTCAAAAGTTGATTCATCAAATGAAGAAATACTTTTAAAACTTCAATTTCCTGATTCTTTTTTAGCTAAAACAATTGAACCCTCTTTGTTAAGACTAAATCCTGAAAGATATGAAGAAGCATAACTATTAGCTCAATTAATAGTTGTATTATATAAAGCTATATCTTCTTGATTTCTATAATATACTCTTTCATATTTAGTTTCAAAATCACTATCCGGTCTAAATTCATAATAATTACTTTCTGGTTCATACATAAAATTAATTGTATCTTTTAAATTAGTACTACTACTTTTTTTGACCACAGGCTCTTGACTTGAAACATTTGTATCTGGATTTTTTACATTTCAAACATTTGATACTCCAATTGGATATCTACCATCAGCATCAGGATCTTGTCTAACACCTAATGATGTCATTCTATAATGAAGTAAATTTTCTGCATTTTTAATTTCTTGAGTATCTAATACATCAATAAAACTATAAAAATTAATATTAAAATTTGCAATAGCGCTATGATGTTCTGATTTTTCATTATAAAATAGATCATATAACTTAAGCATTAATGCAGACGAATCAATTTTATTTGGGTTATATTCAGATCATGTTTTATTTTGACCATTTAATAAATTATTAGTACTTGCATATGCTTGACTACCAACTGTTAAAATAAAAGCATTTGTAGGAATATTTTTCATTGATAGCAAATCATAAAAACTAGTACTAGAAGTTGGTAAAGAACCATAGTCAATTGCAACTTTAGCAACTCCAGAAGAATTTTCTAATTTTTGATCCTTAACTAAATTTTGATACATTTGTTTAGTTAAAACTTTTGGGTATGGAGATGTAGTATTTTTCAAATTAGAAAAAACAACAGCAGAAGTTATTCCTCCAGCAGCAATGATTGTTGAAAATATACCTACAATAAAACTTTTAATTAACATTAAAACCCCTTTAAATTAATTTTTATATTTTGCAATATTATATAGAGTTCTTAAAATAACTCCTGTACCTGTATTTCCTTTATCAGCTGTAGCTGCTACATCAAAATGAACAAATGGTTTATCTAAAGTAAATTCTTTTAAGAAACAAGCAGCTCTAGAACTTCCAGCTGCTGGCCCATTACATGAATTTGATAAATCAGCAAAATTAGACTTAAGCATTGCAATAAATTCTTTATGAAATGGTAGTCTTCAAACTTGTTCACCAGCTTGTTTTGCACCTGTTAATGCTTCATTTCATATTGTTTCATCTGTAGCTCATGTACCTGTATATGTCTCTCCTAAACTATAAACCATTGCCCCTGTTAAAGTTGACACTTCAAATATTTTATCTGCTTTTAAATCTTTTGCTGCATAAGTAATTGCATCTGCTAATATCAATCTTCCTTCAGCATCTGTGTTATCGATTTCAATTGTCTTGCCTGAATATGATGTAATAATATCATCTGGTTTAACTGCTGTTTCTGAAACTAAATTTATTACTAAAGGACAAACTGCAACCACATTTGTTTTAATTTTATTTTTAGCTAATGCATAAACTGCACCTGAGACAATTGCAGATCCTGACATATCATATTTCATTCATCTCATATGGCCAGCAGTCTTAATGTTATAACCACCTGTATCAAAACAAACACCTTTACCTACATATGCATATTTTTGTTTATTTTTAGGATTTCCTATATATTCGATGATAAGTATTCTTTGAGTGTTTTCAGGAATTGTAGCACCTTGGCCAACACAAAGGATTGACCCCATTTTTTTAGCAATTAAATCTTTTTTCTCTAGTACAGAAATTTTAACTCCTGATTTTTCTAAACCTTTAAAATGATTTTTTACTTCTTTAACAAACCCTGCTGGAGTTATTAATGAACTTGGCATATCTTGTAATCTTCTTGTAAATGTTTGTGATTCAGCAACAATTAAATATTCTTGCAATTTTGATTTGTTTTGACTTACAGATTTACCTGATATATTAAATCTAAGTGTATTTTGTTTAGATGTTTTTTCAGAATATGGAATAGAAGAACAATAAACAAGTGATGATACTAAACTCATTAAAAGTCTTTCAAGATATTTTTCTTCCTTAACAATTGATGTAAATGAATCAAGGTCAATTTCAATTTCTTTGTCTTTCTGATTAAATTTATTCAAAAATGCGTGATAAAGCATATATCCATCTATGTTTGGCTCAATAACAAAATATCTAACACTTTCTTCGCCCTTGTAGAACTCATAAAGACCTGTGTTATTCTTATTAGACTTATCATTTTTAAGAACTGCTTTAATTATTTTTTTGTATTTAGGCTTATCTGAAAACATAAAATCCCTCCATTAACTAAAAAAGTATAATATTTATAATATTATACTACATTTTTTAAATTTATTTGCTCATTATAGTTAGAAAATTTAATATTTATTTTGTTCAAAAAAGTTTTATTTTTTTTAAAAAATTATCCACATTTATGTGGAAAAATACTATTTTTTAACATATTTATGATGATTTTTGTGGAAAAATTATGTGATTAATTACTATAAATTAATGAGTAAAAAATATTTTTATAATAGTCTTTGTTTAAATATCAAAAATATCATTATAATACATATGTCTTATATGAAAAAGGAGGTTAAGTATGGATGCTATAAAATATAAAATTTTATATAATTTTGATCTTTTATTAAATATGAAAATGCTTAATCTTGTTTATTTTCATATTGTTGGTAAGGATGCTATACATTTATATATAAAAATGCTTAATATAGCAGAAATGAACCAATCATTAGGACTAGATATAAATAATAATCATGAATCATTAATATTAGAAACACAATTATCGGCACAAGATTTTAATAATAATATTAAATTATTAGAGGGTATTGGTTTAATAAAAAAGTACGCTGACACAAAAAAGAATGACTATATTGTTTACAAAATAGAACAAGCACTATCTTGAGAAGAATTTAAAAATAATAGTAAATATATTAATCTTTTAAAATTAAAAACAGACGAGATGGTTTATGAAAAAATTAAATATAGTTTTGATCAAAATGATTTAACAACAGGATTGACTAATATAAGTGAAACTTTCGAAAACGTTTTCAAAGAGTTTGAAATTGAAAAATCATTAGATTTTGATTTTATTTATGATTTGCTATATAAGAAAACTAAAACATTAATTACTTTAGATGTTGAAGCAAAAAATATTTTAAATAATGCTTATAAAAAATATGATTTTAACTCTAATCAATTAGTTGAATGTATAAAAGGATCAATTATAAGAAAAAACAATTTAATTTCTATTGATAATAAATTATTAATTTTAGAAATCAAAAAAATTATTGACTCTAATAATATATTAAATTTCAACAACAATATTAAAATTAATAGAAATAAAAAGGTATTTATAGAAAATATTAATATTGATGATTATAAATATATTATTGATGATTATAAATCCTTAAATAGTGAACAATATCTATCTTGCCTTCAACAACATAGTTTAAGTGAATTTGAATTAAAATGCATTAAAGATTTAAGAAAAGAATATAAATTACCAGATTTTATTATTAATATTCTTGTTGATTATTGTATTTTTATTAATAACGGAAGATTAGAACCTGCTTATCTTAGTAGAATTGCATTATCAATTAATCGTCTAAATTTAAGAAGTATACCAGATATATTAAAACACTTAAACTCAGCATGAAAGAAGAGAAATAAAATTAATTCATTTAAAATCAATAACAAATTTGAAGAGGTTGATTGATAATGTCTGATGCTAAGAATAAATTGTTAGATAAAATCAAAAAATACAAGCATAAAATTGCTGATTTCGAATTAACTGATGAAGATATAAATACGTATTTAATTGATATTAATAGAATTATAAAAATAATTGAATTATGTGAAACTTCTCCAAATACGTGTGGTGCTGATGGATATCATTTTAAATTAACTAAAGACAAAGATAATAAAATTATCATTGAAAATTTTATTTGTGATAAAAATAAAAATAATATTGAATATATCATCAAAAATAATTATTGATATACAAGTAGCGATATAGTAAATCAGCAACAAAGATTAAAAAAGAACTTTATAAGTACTGAAAATGAATATAAAATTCGAGGTTCATTTATAAACACATTGCTTAGAATTAAAAGACAACAGATTAATATTAATGGAATATATCTAAAAGGTAATTTTGGCTCAGGTAAATCTTACATTCTTACATCTTTTTGTAATGAAATGGCACTATTAAATAAATCAATAATCTACTTTACAATGACTAGTTTTTATCTTGATATTATGAAATCAATTCAAGATCAAAGTTCATTTAAAAATGATATAGTTGAGCAAATGATAGCCTGTGATATTTTAGTAATTGAAGATTTAGGTAGTGATGTTTTTAGAGATATTATACACACTCAAATATTATTTCCTATATTAAATTACAGAATGAACTCAAATAAATTAACAATATTTTCATCTAGATTCAATTTACTTGAACTTAAAAAAATCTATCATAATAATTCAAATAAAAAATTAGTGGAGCAGTTTATTGATAAAATAACAAGAATATCAAATAATAATTGTTTTGATATTAGTATTAAAAATAAAAACTAATTTTTAACAACTTCTTTGTTTGCATGTTTTTTAAAAATTTTAAATTTTGGATAATTGATTCTTCCAGTTTCATTTAATGCAATAAATATTAATATGTTAACTATTAATGCAATAGGTATCATTGATATTGATAAACCTAGTGTAGTTGAATTGCTTGATAAGAATGAGTAATCATAATTACTTAATGAAACAAATATTGATACAAATGAACCTGCTACAAACCCTAATGATGCAATATAAAAATATTTTTCAAATTTATTCATCAAATAGTTTATTACAAATGATGATAAAATAATTCCTAAAATTGTTCCCGCTGCAACAACTATCAAATAAGGCATACTTTCACCAATAAATTCACCTGATGCAACATTACTTATCATCATTGAAATCTTTGGATATCAATTACCCATATACAAAACTAAACTACCACTAATACCCGGTATTAAAACCACAAATCCTGATGCTACAGATAAAACTAATAAAGGTAAAACTGTACTAACAGGATCACCTGATAAAAAAGAATTTGGATCAATATTAGCATTTTTATAAAAAGTAACACCATGTATTGTTTTTGTTAAACCAGATTCATCAACAATTTCAGTTTTTGCAACAAATCTAGCAATAATTCCAATTGCAGTAATTATTAAAAAAGCTGATATCATTAAAATTCATACTATAATAGTGGACTTATCCCGATTTTTAGATTTTGACAAAAAGTCTTTAAAATCAAAACATTTATCTTTATTTGAAATATAAAATAAAGGAATAGCAAAAAGCGCAAAAAAACCAAATAAAAACACAAGTATCACACCTTGGTTGTTATCACCAACAAAATCAACTAGAAACGAGAAGCCAATCATTATTGCTAATCAAGCAATAACAAAAGGAATCACTCATATCAAATATTTTCAAAAATATTTTTTTACATCTGGTTTAAAAATTAATTTAACATTAGAAACAAGATCTTTATAAAATCCAATGATATTTAATGTTGTTCCCCCACTATATCCAGGGATACCATCACTAATTCCCATAAAGATTCCAAATAATGCATTTCTTAAAAGTACTTTTCACTTATTTCAGCCAATATCATCAGCTTTAGAAGCAACTTTACCTTTTTGTTTTGCATTTTGCTTTTCTGTTTCATAAACTTCTAATTCTTCCTTTGAAGGTTTATATTCTTCTTCAAGTCCATACTGTTTTAAAATATCTTGTTTAGCTTTTTCACTAGAAGAAGCTTTCTTACTTTCTGTACTTTTTTGAGAAGAATTAGTCAAATTTTTATTTGATTTATTTTTTGAATTATTACTTTTTTTATTTTTGTTATTTTTTGACATATAAAATTATTATAACATTAATTATTTTATTTATATAATAGTTATATGCTAAAAAATATGTGCAAAAACAAAATACTTTATATTCCAAATTGAGTACCATCATTAGAACTAAGTAATGATATTTTAAAAATATTTAAAAAATATGATAATTTTGCTTTTTTTAAATGAAAAATAGAATCTGACAATAATGCAGTCAAAATGCAAACATACCCAATAACAAAAATAGAATCATTGTGTGAACAAATAATTTCTTTTTTTAACAAACAAAATGATTGTAAAGTCGATGTTATTATAAATAGTTTTTCTTTGCTTATTATTTATTTAATTTATGATGAGATAAAAGATAAAGTTAATAAATTAATCTTATTAAATCCATTTGATAAGTCAATTTATCTTAAAGTAACTAATATAAAAGGTAAAATAATTCCAAATAATAATCGAGATGCATTTTTAAAATATATGTACCTTGCAAATAATTTATCAAATTTAAGAAATAATAAAAAAATGATTGATTCTATTCATAATGAAGTTGTTACATTTTCAGATTTATCGTTACTATATCACAAGATTTTTGATCAAATTTTAAAAATTAGAACTATTAATAATTATTTTAATTGAATCGAAAAAATTAGATGAAATATTTATATTATTGTTGGAGAAAAAAATCCACTTATTAATTTAAAGAAAAATAAAAAATTATTTAATGCGAGTGAGAATAATTATTTTATTATTAAAAATGTAGGTTATTGTTTAACATGAGAAGATCCAGAACAACTAAGAAAAATCATAGAAAAAATAATTTAAAAAAAGCTATATATTGTGGTAGTTTTAATCCTTTTCATGATGGACATTTTTTTGTTCTTAAGTCAGGACTGGCAGATTTTGATTATATTTATTTACTTGTTTGTCAAAACGAAAAAAAACCACTACATAATCTTGAAAAAAGTGCTGAGCAGACAGAACAATATTTAAAACAAAAAAAAGTTGATTTAAAAAGAATAAAAATACTAATAAATAATGGTTTAACAGTTAAATATATCAATGAAAATTTAGATACAAAAACTATCATTAGAGGATACAGAAATATAAAAGATAAAATTTATGAAAAAAAATTACTTAAGAAATATCAAACTATGGATAAGCAAATTAATTTTGTCTTATATAAATCACCTAAAAATTTAAAGAAAATTTCAAGTAAAAAAATTAATTCCTAGATCCTGGACCAGTTGGATGATTAAATCTAACTGTTCTTGATCTTGTTTCTACTTCATCTACATCTGGTTCAGTTATTTTTTTTGTTGGAATGAATGCTCTTCTAACTGATTCATATTCTTTTTCATTTGTATGTGATATATTTATTTCTTCTTTTAAATCTTTAAAATTATTTTGTATAATTTTGAAATTGTTAGTATTTTCAATAATATGATCTTGTTCAAGATTATTTGTATTAATAGTTATAGTTTTTTGTTCTTTTTCAAGTTCTTCTGTTTTAGTGTTTATTACTTCTAAATTTATTTCATTACCTATCTCATTTGATGAAGACAACACATCTAATATTTTATCATTGTTTAAATTTTGTCCATTATGAATTTGGTTTGATTGATTATAGATTGATGAATTAACATGATCAATTTCTTTATTACTAGTATTAAGAGATATTGATTGTTGTTCATTGATTTTTTCTTTTGCAGATAATAATGTAATTTTAGCAAATTCTATACTATCAAAATAATCTATTGATAATGTTATTTCAAGTTCAGAATTTTTCGTAATGTTATTTAGTGATCTAATAAAAGAATTTATAAAGTCTCTCGTAACTGATGGATTTAATTTAAAGTTAACAATTATTTTTCTTGCTTTATCTAAACTGTCTTGATAAATTTCATATTTTAATTGTTCAATTATTTGTTCTTCAATATTTTGTTCATTATCAAATGAAAAAGTATTTAATTGGAAGTTTGTTTGATCTTTAAAAAAGTTTTTAACATCATTAAAATCAACATTAATCTTATTAGCAATTGAAATTAAACTAATTATTTCATAAATAACATTTGTAATAACTGAGTTTGCATAAACAAATGCTTGTAATAAAGAAATATGTGTACTTGTTTCATTAAATAATTTTTCATTGCTTATAGTTAAAATTCCATCTGAATATTTTTTAAGATTTAATAGGCCATCTTCACCTTTTTTAAATATTATTGGACCTTCATTTGAAATGGATGGTAAATTAATTATAGATAATGTTAGTATCCCCATTTCTTTAGCTATACTACTGATCACAGGACTTGCACCAGTACCCGTACCTTTTCCCATACCAGAAACTATAAATAATAAATCTGTATCTTCTAGTATTTCTCGTATAATCTGTTCATCTTCTAATGCAGCTTTTTTACCTATTTCTGGATCTGATCCTGAACCATAACCATTAGTTATTTTATTTCCAATCAAAATAACATTTATATTTTCAGGCATTTTTCTCAATACTTGATAATCAGTATTAATAGCATATAATGAACTTTTGTCTATACTACTATGATTAGCCATATGTTCAATCATATTATTACCAGCACCACCAACACCAAGTATTTTTATATTTAAATCTTTTTTAAATTGAAATTTATCTAAATTATTAAATAGTTTTTTTACTGGTTTTTTATAACTAGGCTGAGGATTGTCGAATGCAAAATTGAAACGGCTATCAGCAACATTAATTTCTTTTTCATTATTATGTTGTTCCATTGGATTTTTATCAACTCAACCATTGAAAATATCATCAGATTTTTTATTTTCAAAATCAATATCAAAATTATCATCTAATAAACCTAAATCCATTTTTTTTGTATCAGCCATATATTATTCTCCTTTATTTAAAGACTTTAAATCTTTATTAGTTAAAACTTGCACACATTGAATTTTTTTAGAAGTAGAATTTTCATATTTTAAAGTATTAATTAACAATTCATGTTGAATATAATTATATCCATGTTCTTGGATATGTTCATTATTAAAAATAATAACATTGCTATCATTTTTTAACTGAGTTAAATTAATCACTTTATTTGCTAATTGATTATTAGGTATATATGTAGTTTTTGCGATGTTAATTTTTTTAGTATTTTTTAAATGTTCAATATTTTGTTTAACACACTCAACAATAGCTTTAGCATATAACCCCATAATTTCATTTATATTATTTCCATATATTTTAATGAAACTTGATTCATTATAGTTAAAACCATTAATAATTTCTAAATTACTTAAATTATTTCCAAAAGCACCAGTTGTATTCATAATGTTTTTAACATATTTAACGTCTTGTTTAATTGTTTTACTTAATTCATCATATAAAGCATTTAAACCCAATTCCTGAGTATATATGGTTTTCATTAATCTTCTACCTGTGGTTCTTGAAATGGATAATGCATTATCATTAATATAAACAAATAATTCATGATGATTATCTTTAATACTGTTTGATAAATTAGCAAAATCATTAATAAAAGGTTTCAAACTAATACATTGAATATTTAATTTTTTAAATAAATTTATATATTGATTATATAAAGCTTTATTTACTTCATAAAGTAATGTTTTAACTTCTAATATTTGTCCAGCAATTTTTTCATTTGTTATATTATTATATTCTTTACCATCTATTGATCAAGATAAGTATTCGACTCCATAAATATGTTTATGTGCTATTTGATCTATATTGATGGTAGATTTAATTTTTTCTCATATTGTTAAATCAAAAATCTTATCTTGAAGTTCAATCTTTTCTAATTTTACAGGTTGAAAAGAAATTTCATGATTATCAAAATTAGCATATACATGTGTAATTTTAAATTTTGTAAATTTGGATGCATTACAAATTAATTCTTCAGTGCATTCATAAACATCTTTCATTTTATTAATATATCCATTAACAATTGCTTTTTCACTTAATGGTTTAATATTTTCATATAGTCTATTAACTTCATTGTCTACACTATTAAAAAGGACAATGCCAACATAATTGTCATTGAATGATAATATGACTTTAACATCTTTTGAATTGTTCATATTAAACTTCCCTTTCAATAATATGCAATCTTGCACTTCTTGATCTTGGATTATCTGATTTATCCAAGATTTTATGTTTAATTAATTTGTAAGAATTTGTTATATTAGATTTTGTAGGTAAATAACTTAGTTGTTCATTTACTTTTGTTTGCTCTTTTAAAACACTTTTAATAATATTATTCTCTAATGAATGAAAACTAATTAATATTAGTCTAGATCCTACTTTTAAATGTTTTAATGCTGCATTTAATGCTGTTTTTATTTCTTCTAATTCATTATTTACTTCCATGCGAATAGCTTGATAAAATACTCGAGAAGGATGTTTATGTTTACTAAGTTCTTTTGCTGGTAAACTAGCTTTAATAATTTCATTTAATTCAAATGTAGTATTTATGACTTTGTTTTTTCTCTGATTAACAATATTTTTTGCAACATTGTAAGCATATTTTGATTCGCCATAATCTCTGAATATTCTAATTAATTCATTTAAACTATAGGAATTAATCACTTGTTTAGCATCCTTTTTTTGTGATTGATCCATTCTCATATCAAGATCTGCCAATTGATTATATGAAAAACCCCTATTTGCATTATCCAACTGTGGTGAACTAACTCCTAAATCAAAAATTATCCCATCAACTTCATTCAAATTATGTTTTTGAAAAATTTTGTCTAAGTTACTAAACTTATCATGTTCAAGTCTTAGATTATTTAATTTTAGTTGCTTAGCATAATTAATAGCTTCTATATCTCTATCTATGCCAATTACAAACCCTGTCGATAATTTAGAAATTATTTTTCTAGTATGACCACATCTTCCTAATGTGCAATCAATATAAACCCCGTTAGGTTTTATTGAAAGATAATTAATAACTTCATTTTCATATACAGGTTGATGATGGTTATAATTTTTGATCATCTAAACCTTCTGCTAATTCTTCTAATAATGAATCAGTTTTATTTTTAAACTCTTCATATGCTAACTTATTTCATATTTCACATTTATTACCTATTCCAATAATTACAGCTTCTTTTTCAAGATTTGCTTCTTGTAATAAATTAGATGGAATAAGAATTCTTTTAGCACTATCAATTTCAACTTCACTAGCATTTGCAAGTAATTGTCTTAAAATTGTTCTTGTATTAAGTTTATTTTGTGATAAAGCTAGTAAACTATTAGTAAATTTTTCAAATTCCTGTAATGTTCTTAATTCTAAACACCCATCAAATCCTTTTGAGATTATTAATTTCGAATCTGTTATGTTTGCTAAAATCTTACTTGGTATTGTAAGTCTATTTTTAGCATCTAAATTATGATAATATGTCCCTAAAAACACACTTACCCCCACTTTATCACACTTTAATTATATTAAAAAAATAAATTTTTGATAATTTTTTTAATATTTTTATATTAAAAATCATGGAAAGGGGTAAATAAAGTATAAAAAAACCATTTTAAATGGTTTTTTTATACTTTATTACAAAACTTATATAATTTATTAATACTATTTCACTACTTTAATAGATCTTACAGAACCTCTTTTTTTAAGTTCTTTTGCTTGATCTTCAGTAATTGGTTCAGCTTGTCTTACAACAAATACTTTATCAACATTCGATCTTTTTAAATTATCTGCAACTGTTTCAATAGGTGCGTTTGATTCATAAACTTGTTTTTTTGCAAATACATCATCACTCTTTAAATTATTTCTTGAATTAGTTGATGGGTAAACTGTTGTTTGATCACTAGCAATATTTCCATATCTTCTTTCAGCGTCTGCTAATTGTTCTCTATGAGCTGCTTCATATTCTTTTTGTTTTAAAATCATTTCATCAATTGATTTGTTATAAGCAAAAATCATTTCATTCATTCTCATCATTGTTTCAAATTTTAATTGTTGTTCACGAAGTTTTTCAATCATTTTTGCTTCTTTTCTAGACATTGGAGCTGGACCATTGTAGTTTCCATAATTCATTTGTTGAGCTTGTTGGTTCATTGGTTCTTCATAAACAAATTGACTATTGTTTACATACTGATTGTTATAGTTTTGGTTGTTATTAATAGTATTTTTATTTTTTCTATTAAATCTTTGATTATTTTGATCATTGTAATAGTTATTTTCTACAAATTGTTGATTTTGATAATTGTTGTTTGGATTATTATTTGGATTTACTTGATTAGTTCTGATCATGTTTTCATTTGGACCAACATTTCTATTCATTTCATTTAAATGTAAATTTTGTTGTTCAAAATTATCTAATGAATTAATAGATGAAGCAGCTACCATTTTATTTAATTCATCTGAACGAGTTTTGAAATCATTATTAGGCGCTGTTTTCTTAGAAACTGATGTTCCTGTTTTTTTAGCTAAAATATCAGCATAATCACTTGAATCAAAACTATGAAGTAATAATTCTAAATTATCAATTTCAAGTTGAAGTCTACTTATAGATGGAACAATTGATTCATCTAACATTCCTTGAGTAGATAATAAAGAGTCAATTCTAGCTTTGTATCTAGAAAGTTCTTGAGTTAATTGTAAAGATAACTCATAATGTTCAGCAACAATATTGTATTCATAATCAAGATTTAGAGCTCCAGAAGAAATTTCTTCCTCAAGCGCATTGTTATACTTATTACGAATAATTTCTTGAGTTCTAGCTACAACATCTTGCGCTTCTTTTAATGATGCTGAAATTTGTTGAGTGTTTTGGCTAATGATTCTAATTTCATTTGCAATTTGATCTGATAATTGGTTATATGCATTAATTGAATCATGCTTAGAAGTTCTTAAATAATCAAGAGCTTGTTGTAAGTAAGGTCTAACAATAACCTGATTCATTTGCAAAGATAATTGAGCAACTTTTTCTTCAACATTATTGTTAAGTTGACCATCAATAGTAAAATTATGTCCAATAGAATTAGCAGATGGAATTGTGTTTGTAGTATTTGGTGTTTTAGCTACATCCATTGTACCTAAATTTGATCTATTAGATGTAAATGAACTAGTTGGATTAACACCAGAAATTGTTTGCACATTTGTTGGATTAGTGCTATTCACATTTGCATTATTATTTGAATTTTTCTTAATTAATCTTGGTTTAACAACCCCTTCTTGGTTTGTTGGTTGATTATTTTGATTACCTAATGTGTTGTTTGAGTTAAACATTTTTTACTCTCCTCTATGCTAATACCACTTAATTATAAACTAAAATTTTGACAATATTGCAAAAAAATATTAAGAATCTGGATTTAATATAAAAATAATGGCCTAAATAGCCACTACTTTTATATATATTATTTAAGATTAAAAATTATTTTTTAGTTTCAGCTATTTCAATTTCTAAAAGACGATTATATTTACATAATCTTTCTGAACGGCTAAATGATCCTGTTTTAATAAATTCAGCATTTGTTCCCACAGCTAAATCAGCAATAGTTGTGTCTTCAGTTTCACCTGAACGGTGGCTAATAATTACTTTTTGTTTATTAGCTTTAGCTAAATTTATAGTATCTAATGTTTCAGACAATGAACCAATTTGGTTAAGTTTAATAAGAATTGCATTTGTTGCTTTTTCTTCAATACCTTTAGCAAGAATTTCTTTATTAGTACAATAAAGATCATCACCAACAATTTGTACACCTTTTAATGTCTTAGTAACTTGTGCAAAACCTTTAAAGTCTTTTTCATCAAGTGGATCTTCAATTGAAATGATTGGGTACTCATTAACTAAATCAACATAGAAATCAATCATTTCATCAACAGTTAATGATTTTTTAGGGTTAACTTTAAATGTATACAAGTTTTTAGAACAGAACTCACTTGCAGCAACATCTAAAGCAAAAAACATATCTGTACCTGGCTTATATTTCGCATTTTTAACTGCTTTCATTAAGCATTCAAAACCTTCTTCAACAGATTTTATTCCTGTATCATATCCACCTTCATCACCTTTACCAGTTGGGTATTTCATTTCTTTTAGGATTTTTCCTAAAGCATGAAAAATTTCACTAGACATTTTTGTTTGATTATAAATTGAAGTTTGTTTAGGTACAAGCATAAATTCTTGAAAGTCAAGCATATTATTAGCATGAGCTCCACCATTAATGATGTTAACCATAATTCTTGGTGCTTTATATTTAAATGCATCATTACCTTGTAAATCTTCAGCAATATATCTATATAATTCTTTGTTTAATGATTTTGCTGCTAAATGAGCAACAGCTAAAGATACAGCAAGGATTGCATTTGCTCCCAATTTACCTTTATTTGGAGTGCCATCTAATTTAATCATTAAGTCATCAATTTTTCTTTGATCAAAAACGCTTTTATTTTTAACTTTAGGAGCAATAATACTATTTACGTTTTTAATAGCTTTACTAACTCCTTTTCCTAAAAATTCATCTTTTTTTCCATCTCTTAATTCAACTGCTTCTTTAATACCAGTTGATGCTCCAGATGGAACTAAAGCTTTAGCAGATAGACCATTATCACCAATAACTTGAACTGCTACAGTTGGAAAACCACGTGAATCAAATTGATGATAAGCAAAAACTTGTTTAATTTTTACATCTTTCATTTTTTTCTCCTATTTTCTTTGATTTGCAATTTCTAAAGCAAAACTAATCATTTGACTAAAACCCATTTGTCTTTGGTTAGAATCCATTTTTTCATCACTAACCAATGAATCAGAGACAGTTAAAATAGTCAAAGCTTCTTTGTTTAATTTTCTTGCATTTACATAAAGGGCAAACGCTTCCATTTCTACAGCAAGCAATTTCTTTGATTTAATTTTTTTTGATATTTTTTTTGAGTTGTATGAACCATAAAAAGCATCAGAACTCAAAACAAGACCTTTTTTAAAATTAATATTAAGATTTTTTGCTACCTCTTCAGATAAAGCAGTTATTGCCGGAGTAGAGTCAATCGTTTTTGATTTAATAGAAAAGTTCATAGACTTTGCATAAGTAGAATCACTTATAGCTTGGTTTGCAATAATGATATCTCCAAGATTCAAATCTTTTTGAAAAGAACCACAAGAACCAACTCTTATAATTAAGTCAACATCATAAAAAGCAAATAATTCATATGAATAGATACCAATTGAAGGTATTCCCATACCATGTCCCATTACAGAAACTTCTTTTCCTTTATATGTCCCTGTATAACCAAGCATTCCTCTCACAGAATTTACTAATCTAACGTTTTCTAAAAAATTTTCAGCTATAAATTTTGCACGAAGAGGATCACCTGGCATCAAAACAATTTTTGCAAACTCATTTTTGGATGCACTAATGTGAGGTGTTGGGATTTTTTCCATTAAACTACTCCTTATGTAAATACAAGATTA
Source organism: uncultured Mycoplasmataceae bacterium (assembly GCA_949290735.1). Taxonomy (GTDB): domain Bacteria; phylum Bacillota_I; class Bacilli_A; order Mycoplasmatales; family Mycoplasmoidaceae; genus Mycoplasma_L. The sequence goes on along the minus strand of CASESV010000010.1, from coordinate 12,949 downwards.
TTATAATTTATTTTCTATATTATATAGAAATGTTTTTATACATTATGTTTAATTGACTCATAAAGAATAGTGATTTTTTTATATTATTCAATAATATAAGTCTTTAAAAACAACAGTTTACAGTTTTAAAATTTACTTTTTTAAGTTAAAATATATTATGTAGTTAATGCATATTTAACTAGAAAAAGGAAAACATGAATAAACATTTTTTAAGAAATATGAAATGATTAGCTTGTGCTATACCATTTATTGGTTTAACAACAGTTCTTGCTTCAAATTTAAGTAATTCTAATAATCATAATGAGTTTTATGAATCAAAAATTCTAAGAAGTATAAAAACATCAAATATTGATGAAGAAAATAATCAAATTAAAGTCGAAAAAGAAAAGCAAGAAGATACAAAGGAAAAAACAAAAACATTTGGATTTGAATGGGCACTAATAGGTTTTGGTGGTGTTGTATCAATTAGTTTAATTATTTTGTGTATTGTTAAAATCATAATTAAATGCAAAAATAAAAACAATAATTCATTAACCTTTATTGATTAGTAAATTTTATTTGTTCAACATTTAATATTCCTTTACTATTTAATTCAAGAACTAAGTAATATTTGTTACCATCATGTCTTGAATATGACATGCTACCTGGATTTAAAATAACTGTGTTGTTATATTTATAAATAAATGGGATGTGTGTGTGTCCATAAACTATAATGTTTGGATTATATTTTTCTATAATATTATGCAATTTTTTAGATATATGCTCTGGGTTTGAACCGGATAAATGTTGTTCATCTCCATGAATCAGTACAAATTTTTGGTTTTCAATTTCAAAAATATCAATATTTTTTGTTCCTCAATCATTATTGCCATCAACATAATTATTTGTTATATCTTTTATTTTTTTTCCTAATAAATGATCTCCAGCATGAATTATGTAATCAAAATTATTATTTTTAATTAAACTCATTCAACTTTCATCACCATGAGTATCGCTAACTACTAATATTTTTGCCATATCTATAATAATTCCTTGTTAATTTTTATCATAAGATTTTTTGCTGCTTTTTTTGAAATTATTTGTTCAATAGTTTGAATATCAGCATTTTTTAAGTCATACAAATTTGGATAAATTTTTAAAATCTTTTTCTTAGATTGTTCACCAATTCCTTCAATATTATCTAAAAATGAGTTCATTTTAGATTTCAATGATTTTTTTCTAAAAAAATTAATCGCGAATCGGTGAACTTCATTTTGCATGTGACATAAAAATAAATATAAATAACTTTTTTTGTCAAGTTCAAATTTATTAAAATTATCATCAATAATTGCTTCTGTAGTATGTTTATCATTTTTTACTAATCCAATAATTTTTGGTATTTTTTTTAGTTCTAATTGATTTATTATTTCTTTTGCAGCACTTATTTGATGCTTACCACCATCTAATATAATCAAATCAGGCATCTCCTTTAACTTTGAATATCTTCTAACAATAACTTCCTGCATAAAGTGATAATCTGATTTAAGTAAATCTGAATTATTTAAGTTATATTTTCTATATAATTTTTTGTTAGCTTGCCCATTAATAAATACTACAACTCCACTTACTGGATTTTCTAAGAAAATATTTGAATTATCTATCATCTCAATGTGATTTAACTTATTCATACCTAAAGCTTTTCTTAGTTCTTCTTGAGCTCCAATTGTTCTATTATAATTATCATTAATTTTAGAATTGTTTTGACTTAGATATTCTTTTGCATTATCAATAGCATTTTTTAAAATTTCAAGATAAACACCTTTTGATGGACTAATAACTTTAAATCCATATAAATTCATCAATAACTCTTTATTTTCATCATCAATATTTAAATAAACCTCTTTTGGACATAACGAACTTGCATAATATTGATTTAAATAGCTAACAACTATTTCGTTAATATCATCATTATAAAAATCATTTATAAAATGATGTTTAGCCAATAATTTTCCATCTATGTAATTAAAAATAATGATACATATTTGATTATTGTTTGTATAGTATCCTATAATATCAATATTAATTGATTTATTTATTTCAGCAATTTTATTCTTTTCAATTGCTTTTATAATATCTACTTGATCCTTAAAAAGTTTTGCCTTTTCAAATTCTAAATTCGCAGCTGCTTGTTTTTCTTGTATTGTTAGTTTAGTTATTAAATATTTTGTATGACCTTTAAAAATATTATCTATATTATTAATGATTTCATCATAATCATTTTTTGAAACATCAATGATACAAGGACCTAAACATTGATTTAAATGATAATATAAACACTCTTTATTTGGTAATTTCTGACACTTTCTTAATGCAAATAATTTGTTTAAAAGTTTATATAAATCAAAAGCATTAAAATTATTTGTGTTTGCAAATGGACCATAATATTTCCCTTTTATCAAGTTATATTTTTTTGTATAAAGTAATCTTGGATTTTTTTCATTTGTAACAACTATATATGGAAAATTATTGCTACCTTCCTTTAATAAAATATTATATTGAGGTTTGTATTTTTTAATTAAATTGTTTTCTAATATTAAAGATTCATTTTCATTATCAACAACTATGAATTCAATATCATCAATCAAAGAAACAAGTTTATGTGTTTTACCATCATAAGCTTTATTAAAATATTGATTTGTTCTTTTCTTTAAATTTTTTGCTTTTCCTATATAAAGAATGGTTCCAAATTTATCTTTTCAAAGATAACAACCTGGTTTTTCGGGAATTGTTGATAATTTTTCTTTTATGTTCATAGTATTTCTTTCTTAATCATTTTAAAAATAATTTCTAAAGATATTTTAATAATTTGGTTTTTATTAGTAGTAATCTTGAAAACACTATTATTTAATTTTATATAAAAACCATTTTGTTCTCATGTAATATTTTCAATATCTTCATAATATAAACTAATAATCTCATTTCTAAAAGTTAAAATTATTCTATTGTTACTAAGATAAAGATCAGTTTCTTTAGATTTAATATAATGTGCATCAAACTTTATTTTTCGATAATGAAAGTATACATGTTCAAATTTTTTAAGTTCAAAATCAACCATAAGTGTTTTTAAATTTCTTAATTTCGTAAAATTTTGAGATTTCAAATTAATTAAAAAATTTTTCTCTTTTGCATTTAAAAAATCTAACAAATTTAAATTTCTAATTATGTTGGTTAAGCTTTCATAGAAATTAAAACTATCTAAATTATAATTTTCTTTGAATCAATTATTAAGTAAGCTAAATCGATATCAAACAAATCAATCTGCATATTTAGGATTATATAGATTCATTACTTTTTTAATATTTATTTTCTCAATATTTGATTTATTTAATGAATCAAAGACACTATTTACATAGTTAATATTGCTAATTTTTGACGTATTTTTTCTATAAAATAATTGATTATAGCTCATATCTAAATTATATTAATATTATAAAAAAATGAAAAAAATAGAAAAAAAATATTATTTTAAGTGATTTATATAATGTATGACATATGAAAACTATTTAAAATGTAGAAATTTAAGTAATGAAACCATTAGAGTATATTTAATAAACTTAAAGATATGAAATGATTTTATTAAAAAAAATAAAATAGATAAGGAGCTATTTGTAAAATTTATGAATTACTATGCACAATATCATAAACCGAATAGTGTGCATTTAATGTATTGTAGTTTATTATCATTTTTTAAGTTTATGAAATGATATAAATTAATAAATGAATGCAGAGATATTAGATTACCTAAACAACAACCTGAGTATAAAGAAACAATTACAATTAATGATTTTAATAATGTATTAGAAAATTATTTTCCACAAAATTTTATTAAAAGAAGAAATTGATTAATCTTTTGTGTTTTGTTTATGACTGGGATTAGAGTAAATGAACTTAATGAGTTTAAAATATCAAAAATTAAAAATGAAAAAATTTACATAAAATGTAAGGGGAGTAAATATCGAAGTATTTATTTGAATGATAAGTTAATGTATTTATTGAAATCATGACCATATGATGAAATTAATATTAATAAAAATAATAAAAAATTATCAAATAAACAAATTATTTATATTATTAAAGAATTGGGCAAACAATTTTTTAATAAACAGATTACACCTCATTCATTAAGAAGAAGTTTTGCAACTAATTTACTAAGAGCTAATATTGATATTAAAATTGTTAGTGAATTATTAGGACATTCCAACATTAACACAACCGCTAGATACATTCACTATACAGAGCAAGAAATTAAAAACGAATTCAAGAAATTGTTTTAATAGTTTTTAATCAAATTTATTTTTAATGTATCTAACATATCTTCATCTAATCAATTATTGAATGAATCAATATTAATTTTTCATTTCTTATTTGAACGTTGTGACCATTGTTCAAAATTAGCTTCAATATATAGTTTTGCTGTCTCCTGGTCTCATTTATTAACATTACACAAATGATTAAAAGCAAAATCATATTTATTATTTATACTTGCAAAGCCTATATGAGTTGCTAAATGACAATGACTACATAATGTTATTAGACATAAAAGATTAACAGTCAAGTCATCATCACAAAATTCTCACATTTCATGACAATGAAAATATTTTTTATTTTTTAATTGTTTAATGGATATTGAACATGCTTGACAAACATATGATTGCTCTTCTTTAATTTGCTGAGAAAGTTTTTTTCACTGATTATCAGTTAATAATTTCCTTAAATTTAAATATCACAAAGACCTTGGTATTAAATTTATATATATCATATTAACTACATAAGTGATGATTGATTACTTTTTGGTAATCCATCAAATACTCCTAACTCTTCTAATCTAGCAATACTAGTTTTATTTAACTTAGTTCTATCAATAACATCTTGCAATGAAGAAAATGGTTTTTCCTGTCTTGCTAAAACAACAGTTTTTGCAATATCATCTCCTAATCCATCTATGCAATTAAAAGGAGCAATGATTTCATTATTATGAATTATATAATTTGTAGAATCTGATAAAAATATATCAGGTTTTTTAATATTAATCCCTCTACAAGCCATTTCCAAACAAACTTCAAGAATAGCAATAGAATTAATTTCTTTTTGTTTAACATTTTTAGCTGTTTCCTTATTTGATAATAATGAATTTATTTGATCAATTCTTGCTTTTATTGATTCTTTACCTTTTGCTATAACATCTATTTCTATTGATTCAGCTTTTGTTGTTAAAAAAACACTATAATATGGTAGTGGATGATATATTTTGTATCAAGCGAATTTTCATGCATGCATTACATATGCAGTTGCATGTGCTTTTGGAAACATATACTCAATTTTATTACATGAATCTATATATCATTCAGGAACATTTTTAGCTCTCATTAAGTCCATATATTCCTCTTTAAGTTTTTTACCTTTTCTTACATCTTCCATAATTTTAAAAGCAGTTGAATCATCAATACCCTTATGTATTAAATAAATCATAATATCGTCTCTACATCCAATCACATCTTTTAGTTTTAAATTTTGTTTTTTAATTAAATCTTTAGCATTTCCTAAATAAACATTAGTACCATGACTTAATCCTGAAATTCTAATTAAATCAGCAAATGATTGAGGTTTAGTATCATCTAGCATTTCTCTAACAAATTTTGTTCCAAATTCTGGAATGGTTATAGCTCCATTTTTAAAATTCACAAAATCAGGATATACTAATTTAAGTGGTTCAGGTGAACTAAATAACTTTAAAACATTTGGATCATTATTTGGAATTGAAGCTTCATCAACACCTGTAATATCTTTTAGCATTTTTAATATAGTTGGATTATCATGTCCAAGTATATCAAATTTTAATAAATTGTCATGAAGATATTCAAAAGCATAATGTGTTGTGTATCAATCACTAGTAGTATCATCTGCTGGAAAATTAAAAGGAGTAAAGTCATATACACTATATTCCTTAGGAATAACTAAAATTCCTCCAGGATGTTGTCCAGTAGTTCTCTTCACATTTTCACATTTCTTTGTATACAATTGAACTAATGAATTTTTAACATCAATTTGATTAATTTCATTGAAATACTCTCTTACAATACTGAAACAGGTTTTTTCAGCAATCTTTGAAATAGTACCTGCTCTAAAAGCTCTTTCTTTTCCAAAAATTTCTCTAATAAAATTATGTGCCTGAGGTTGATATTGACCAGAAAAATTTAAATCTATATCAGGTGTTTTGTCTCCCTTAAAACCTAGAAAAGTTTCAAAAGGAATATCGTGTCCTTGACCATACAAAGTTCCATCACAGTTTGGACATTTACTTGGATTTAAATCAAATCCATCATCTTGCAATGATACAAATTCACTATACTTACATTTATTGCAAATATAATGAGGTGGTAAAGGATTAACATCAGTTATTTTAAGCATTGTTGCAACTAATGAAGAACCTACTGATCCTCTAGAACCAACTGTGTATCCATCTTCATATGATTTCTTTACTAACAAATGACTTATTCAATAAACTACAGAAAAGTTATTTGAAATAATTGATGATAATTCTTTATCTAATCTTGATAATACTTGTTCAGGTAAATTTTCTCCATAAATTTCTTTTGCAGTTTCATATACTTTATTTTTCAATAATTCATCAACATTATCCATCTTAGGAGCAAATAATCCTTGCTTAATAATTTCAATATCTTTTGAGATTGATTCATAAAATATATGTGAGTTATCTATAACTATATTTCTCACTAAATCTTCATCATTTAAAAAAGAGAATTCATTAATCATTTCTTTTGTGTTTCTAATAAATTGATCAGGTAAGCATTTGTATTTATAATATCGATGTCTTCTCCCATTTAAAGCTTTAGCATATAAATAAACTTCTTGATATTTTTTATCTCACTCATTAACATAATATGCATCTGATACAGCAATAACTTTTTTATTTTGTTCAAGAGAAATTGAAATAATTTTTCTTATAAAATGTTGAATTTGCTCAATTGATATTTCATTAGATTTTATTCATGGTAAATAATTATTTGGTGGTGCAATAAAAATATAATCATATTTAGAAATTGCTTTTTTTAATTCACTATGAGTACCGGTCAATGCATAATATCAAATTTCCCCATCTAATGGACTTGGGGCAATTATTAAATCATTTCTATTCATTTCTAGCATATCATATGTTAATTTTGGTTCAGAATAAAAACTTGAAGTATGACTAATAGAAATTAGTTCATTTAATTTTTTTAAACCTTCATTATTTTTTGGATAAACATAGCAAAAATATGATTGGTAAAAAGATTTTAATCTTACTGAATCTAATTTAATATTTAAATCCTTAATTGATCTTATTTCTAGATTATTAAAATCCTGCATCAATCTCGATCAACAAGAATTTAATACCATTGCATCATAGTCTGCTCTATGTGCTTCATCTTCACCATACTCTATTTTAAATTCTTTACACATTTTTTGTAATGTGTGACTTTTTCAATTAGGGTAAATTGATCTAGCAATGTGTAAAGTATCTATAACTGTGTTTGTTAAATTAATTCCTAAATATTTCTCTGCTTTACTTGCTAAAAATCTAAAGTCAAAATTTATTGCATTATGAGCAATAAGCACACTATCACCGATATATTCAATTATTTTTTTAATTCCCAATTCTTGAGAAATTGCATTTTCTAAATCATGATTATTTATACCAGTTAATTCAATAATAGTATCTGATAAGTGTTTATTTGGTTTAATGAAAAATTGAATTGAATCAACTTTGACACCATTTTCATATTTAATAGCTCCAAATTCTATGATGTCATCAACATTGGGATATAAACCTGTGGTTTCTAAATCAAAAATAATATAATTCATTTTATTTAAATCAGTTAAACTATCATTTAAGACTTTTTTTGTATGAGGTAAAATATTCATTTCAACTCCATAAATTGGTTGAATATTATTTTTTTTACATATTTTTTCAAATTCTGGAAATGATTGTAAATTATATCGATCAGTTAATGCTATTGCAGGCATATGAAATTGTTTTGCTAAACTAACAATTTCATTTAGTTCACAAACACCATCAAATGAAGACATTTTACTGTGGCACGTTAATTCTATTCTTTTTTGATTAGAATCATCTGTTCTTATGAATTTTTTCGGTTTATCAACAATATTTATTTTTTTGATTATTCCATATATCTCTTGCTCATATGAATCTGATTTAACGTCAATAGTTGATAATATTCAATCACCTTTTTTAACATTAGATAAAATTGATTCAATATTCTTTCTATTATAGTTATTAGCTTCACTAAAAACAATATATTTAATAATTAATGTAGAATGATAATCAGTTATTGATAATTTATAAGATTTAAATTTTGGAGTCTCTTTAATTTCAATATCAAAAATTTCTCCAGATACATTAATATTACTCATCCCATCCATTAATCCGTCTAGGTTTATAATTTTTTTATCATCTATTTTATTTATAGAAGTATCACTTGAAGCTTGTTTTAATGATTCTTTATTTTCTGATTGCTTAATAACTTCTTCAAGCTCTTGTTTTTGTTTCTGCTTCTTAGCTGCTAATTTGGATTTAAATATATCATCTTCAATAAATTCAAAATTAAGCTCAGATAAACCAAAAGCATTTTTTAATAAATCAATTATTTCTTTTAAAACTGAATTAATTTCATCTTTTTCAATTTCAACAGCATATTTAAAAGTGATATATCTAGTAGCTAAATCAAATATAAATCTTGATTGTTCAATACATTTTCTGAATAATTTTAAATCATTATGATTATGAGCAACACTCATTAAGTATTCTTGTACATCTAAGCTATCTATATTTTTTACTGATATTATTTTAGTTTTAATATTAATCCCTTCATAATCAATATTTTTCAAAATTTTATATATATGCGGGGAAAAAGGTTTAGATAGTAATAATGAAAAAATATACTCATTTGGAGTTCTTTTTTCATCAACTATTTGAATTTGTTCTAATTGCTTAATATCACTATCTGACATTAATTCAAGTAGAGAAATAATTTTATATAGCTTATTCATGTTAAATATATTATATATTTAAAATAAATATTAAAAGTATTTATTATTGTTTTGTATAAATAATTATTTAATTAAAATTTTAATGGTAGTGTAGCTCTAATTTGAGTTTCTCCAAAAATCGCTACACTACCAATGAAATTGGTGATAAGCTTATCAACAATCTAATTATACTTAAATCATAACTTGATATTTTTCTATATTTGTTTGTTTAATGAACTTATGTATTAATAATGAATAAGATAGAGCATTAATACTAATGGCTAAAACTGATAGTGACGGAAATATATTAGTATTATTAACTTCTATTATTGGATTTGGAACATAAACAAGAATTAATACAACAAAAATTCCAATCAATACCCAAGAAAGTAATATTGTATATGGATAAACAAGAATTAATACAACAAAAATTCCAATCAATACCCAAGAAAGTAATATTGTATATGGGATCATCAAATATAATATTGAATTAATAGCTTTTAATGATTTTTTATAATCAATTTTATTACCATGATCTAAGATGGTTTGATTATTGTCCATATCCATATTCATATCCTTTACTTTCATCTATTAAATTTTTGTTAACAGAATTATATTGTTCATAACCATTATTTAATTTTTGAATATTCATATTATATTGTTGTTCTTTTATTTTTGTTTTATAAAAAGATTTATATTTTTTAATTATTTTAATTGTAAAAAAACAGAAATCCCAAAAGTAAAAACACTGATAATACAAAGTGCATGGATATTTCAAACATCTTCATATGAAAATTTTTCTATACTTGTTTTATTATAAATATTTTTCATAGTGACTCCTGGTATACTAAAAAAACATAAATGGCAAAATTATTAAAGACAAAAATTTAAATTTATCATCATTAACTTCAACAATTAAATTTGAAAAAAATATAATAAATAACAAAATTAAAATAATTAAAGAAAAAAGGCCTGCAATAAAGAAAAAAGGGATAATAATATATTGTAAAAACATTACATATATAAGGCTTTTTTTATAATTAATATGATTAATATCTTCAGTATTATATGTTGTCATAAATTAATCTATAAAATGAACTAACAAAATCTTTAAAAATATTAGTCCAATAATTTTTATCTCCCCCCTATTTTACTTTTAATATATGTTTTATTTGATATATTATAAGTAGTTTTATCTATTAATCTTGAATCAATAGATGGAATACACATATTTATGTTTGAATTGACTCAATTTATTTCACCATTATTTTTTACACTAGTATTATAGCACTATTGTTTATTTATGATAACTAATGTTATTGATAATACAGAAACAACGATATATTTGTTCTAGAATAATTAGTCTAGTTAGCTGATGAGGAAAAGTCATTTCAGATAATGATATTTTAAGATCACACATATTTTTGATAGATTTATCTAAACCATGAGAACTACCGATAATAAAATTTAAATTCTTATAAGCATTGCTTTGGCTAAATATAGTTTGAATTTTAGATGCTAAAACTTGTGAACATATTGATTGAGCTTCAATACATAAACCAATATTAAATGAATCTTTTAAATATGGTTTAATTAAATCAGCTTCTTGTTTAAGAGATTTATTAATAGTATCTTGAGTTTCTTTTTGAAAAGTAACTTCATTTAACTCAATTATTTTAATTTTATTAAATGCTTGAATTTTTTTAATATATGAATTAATTAAACCATCTAAGTTTTTATCCTTTATTTTTCCAATACAAATAATTCTAATTTCCATAATGTTTTTTATTATAAAATATTTGTTATCGATTATATGATTTTGTTATTAATTTGGTAATGCATTAAAATATTATTTTTCTCAATCATCTTTTAATAAAAAATCAAATATACTATAATATTCAATACCAAATTCATCAACATAGTGGTCAAATACATCATTAACAACAACAATCTTTTTAAAATTATCTTTAATTAGTTTTAGTGGTCTAATTTCTTGATCTAATTTTTCTTGTGATTTTATTGTATCAACAACTTGAATATAAAATTTCTTTGACACCTTATTCACTATAAAATCAATTTCAAAATTTTGTCTTTGGGTTTTATTTTGGTTATCTTTGTGAAATGTTTCTATATTACCAACATAAACGTTGTATTTTCTAAATAATAATTCGTTGTGAACAATATTTTCTAATAATCTATTAAGTTTAATATCATTGAAATTTATAAGACTATTTCTAATGCCAACATCACTAAAATAAAATTTGCTTGGACTACTAAGAATTTTATTGGTTTTTAAGTCTTGTCTATTTAATTCATATAAAATAAAAGAATCAATTAAATAAGATATATATGAGCTAATAGTATAACTTGATATATCAATTTTATTTTCAGATTTAAAAGTATTCGATATATTTAAGGGATTTAATAGATTAGAAATATTAAGTGCAATGATTTTTACTAATTTATTTAGAATAAATTCATCTTTTCTTATTTTATATCTTTCAATAATATCTTTAATATAAGTTAAATTAAATAATTCATTCAAGTATTCAACTTTTAATTCATCATTGCTAAAGAGAATAGTTCTTGGTAATGAACCATATGTATAATATTGTTTTCATATTATATTAATATCAGTTTTTTTACTGTCATGTTTCACAACTTCTTTAAAAGTTAATGGATAGATTTTAATTTCTTGGGATCTACCTCTAAACTCAGTAATGATATCTCTTGATAACATTTTAGAGTTTGATCCAGTAACATAAATATCAGCTCTATCCATAAAGTTTATTAGCAAGGAACTAAAATCTATTTTTTGATTTATAACTTTATCTCTTTTTGGTTTAACTAATTGTATTTCATCAATTAAAATAAATTTTTTATCATATTTACAATCATTAATGAATTTACTTATGTGGTTATATAAAACATCTAAATCATGAAATTTATAATTTTCATATTTATCAAGACTTAATCTTAAAATAGTATCTTGTTTTATACCATTATTAATAAGATGGTTATAAAATAAGTTAAACAATATATATGATTTACCTACTCTTCTTGTTCCAGTAATAACTTTAACAAACCCATTACCAATAGAACTAGTTAATTTTTTAACATAATAATCTCTTTTTATTTCCATAAATAAATTATAATTAAAATTTTTGTGTATTACACATTTTTTTTAAATAAACTCTATTAATTTAATTAATTTATTTAAAATTTTTGTGTATTACACATTTTTTTTAAATAATTTCAACAAGTATTAAAAAATCCTTGGCATAACCAAGGATTTTTTAATAATAATTGAAGTGGCAATTTCCTATTCTCAGCTCCTCGCCTACCTTTGGCCTCACAGTGCTTGACTTCCGTGTTCGGTATGGGAACGGGTATTTCCACTGTAGTAACGTCACCACATATAGATCTTTAAAATCTAATATCATTCAACAATCATCTATTTTAAATTACAAATAGAATTTATATAAGTCCTCGAATTATTAGTATCAGTTAGCTAAACATGTCGCCATGCTTACACACCTGACCTATCAACGTCGTAGTCTACAACGATTCTTACCCAAAAGGAGGGAAGATTAATCTTGAAGTTGGTTTCACACTTAGATGCTTTCAGCGTTTATCCATTCGATACGTTGCTACCCTGCTGTGCCGCTGGCGCGACAACAGGACCACAAGAGGTATCTCCACTCCGGTCCTCTCGTACTAGGAGCAGATCTTCTCAATCTTCCTACGGGCATGACAGATAGGGACCAACCTGTCTCACGACGGTTTGAACCCAACTCACGTATCTCTTTAATCGGCGAACAGCCGAACCCTTGGAACCTGCTTCAGCTCCAGGATGAGATGA